>NZ_CP067228.1 GCF_016617715.1 Paracoccus sp. MC1862
TAGTTCCTCACGAAGGAACGGAAAGTGACGTGGGACCGCAACAAATTGTCATCAAGACAAGGTAGCTTCTCGGTGATCGGAGGTAAGTGCGAGCGCGAGTTATCCACAGGCCGGGTGTGTTAAATGGTGTTAAGTATGTGTTAAGCAGGGGAAATCACATAGCAAGACATTGATAATTAACTATTATTTCTCATGCACGGTAACTAATACCACGAATCTTGGTACTCAAAATCTCACTTCCGGTAACTAAAACCACGAATCTCCTGACGCGGTAACTGAAACCACGAACCTTGACCTTGGTAACTGAAACCACGAAGCTACGGGCATGGAAACCGAAGACGCCTCCCGGCAGCTACAACTGATCCCTGATCGGCATCCGCAGCATGACCTGTTCATCTGTGATGTGTCTGATGCTGTGCTGAAAGACGTGATGCAGCACATGGAGCATCCGTTCTACTCGCTATCAAAGAAACCGGATACGAGCGTTCGACGCTACGAGCACAATGGGCACTGGTTCGAGGTCACACCAAGCGTGAAAGGCTTGGCAACGATCTACGACAAGGACATCCTGATCTATTGCATCAGCCAGATCATGGCGAAGCTCAGGCGTGGTGAACCGGTCTCGCAACGGGTGCGGATCAACAGCCGTGACCTGTTGATCTTCAGCAACCGTGGTACGTCGGGCCGCGATTACATGGCGTTGGTGGAAGCGTTGGACCGGCTGGAAGGGACGCGCATCCGGACGAACATCGTGACCGGTGACGAAGAGCAGATAGATGGCTTTGGCCTGATTGACGCATCATCGATCAGGCGCAAGCATGGGCTTGATGGGCGGCTCCTGTGGTGCGAGGTCAAGCTGTCCGACTGGGTGTTTAGCGCTATCCGTGCCCAGGAAGTCCTGACCCTGCACCGGGACTACTTCCGTCTTCGCAAGCCGCTTGAGCGGCGGGTTTATGAGATCGCACGGAAACATTGCGGGCAGCAGGATAGCTGGAAGATCGGCCTGCTGCTTCTGCTCAAAAAAAGCGGTTCTCAAAGCCCAGAAAAGCGGTTCCGGCAGATGATCCGCCACTTGGCGGAGCACGATCACCTGCCCGACTATCATGTTGAATTTGATAATGAGTACGATACTGTCGTCTTCAGAAATCGCGGTTCGATGAAGCCCGCGAACTCGGCACCTTCTCTCACGCCGTGGTCGGGGCCGCTGAATAGTGACATTTACGCTGAAGCGCGAGCTGCTGCGCCTAGCTGGGATATCTATACCCTGGAACAGGAATGGCGCTTGTGGCTGGCGGACAATGAAATTACGCCGAACCATCCCGAAAAGCATTTCCTGAAGTTCTGTGCGAGCTGGTACGAGAAGCGCGGACGGCCCTGAGGCTTGCTAGGAGTGACCATACTCCCTTTCGAGTAGTTCCACGGCCTTCTCCAGCGTTTCGCCGAGGCCCCAGCCTTGTCGATCAGCGACAGCGCAGAAGGCTGCGATCGTCTCGGGGCGGGCCTTCAGGTTGAACTGTGCGTTACGGCCAGTACGCCGTCTGCGGGGGGCAGCACTCCCCTCCCCTACCCTCTCCGGAGCCTCGCGGCTCTTGAAACCGGATGCCTCGGCGACCATGCGGTTTGCTGTCCTCTCCGGCTTGTGCCGTGCCAGCTCCTCTGGCTTAGGTTGCCATTCCGCCGGATTGAACTCGTCCAGAGCATTGGCAAAGCCTAAATCTACGCGTTCCTTCGCCATGTCAGGCCACCTTGACGGCCGCACTGCCGCTCCTGAACTTGCCTATCACCTCGCCAGCGAACTCACGGGCGTTCTCCCTTGCTCTTTCGATGTTGCTGACCTGGTCGGCCGTGAGATCGGACAGCAGTCCGCCATAGTCGAAGATATCCCGGTAGGCTGCTCGCTCCACGATCGAGGTTGAGAATACCTCGATGCCGGCCTTGTCGAGTTGCTCACGCACGTTCTTGAGTGCACGCGAGGTGACAGCTGCGCTCGTGCGCGTCAGCAGGACGCTGTGCAGGATCGGACGGCGCGCCATGCGCTCCTGGTTGCGAATGAGCCTGATCGTCTTGGCCGCGCCCTTCGCGTCCATCGAGGCCCCTTGGGTCGGGATCACGACTAGGTCCGACATGCCAATCGCGTTCGCCACCATGAGGCTTGCCGTTCCCTCGAGATCGACGATGACGAACTGCGATGCGGCTGCTGCCTGTTCGATCTGGTCAACGATCGAGTCCTCGGTCACTTCGCTGATGATGGCGAGATTGTCCGGCTTGCCGTCCAGCTTGCCCCACTGGGAGATCCACTTCTCGGGGTCGGCGTCGATGATGGTGATCTGCGCCCCCCGGCTTGCCAGTTCGGAGGCGAGCAGAAGTGCGGAGGTAGTCTTCCCGGCTCCTCCTTTCGGGTTGGCAAAGGAAATCGTCGGCATGGAAGGCTCGCTTTGTGAAGGTGGACGGACGGTAATCCTGTTCCCGTAAGGTACTAGGTAGCTACCTAGTAGCCAACAGCTATCCTTAATCTCAAATATAGATATCATATAGCTATCTAGTATCTTCTAGCTAGCATCTGTGAGCATGCTATCGGCTAGCTATATGATAGCTACCAGATATCTTCAGCGCAGAACTAGCTCTTCTGCTCGCCGCCGTTCACTGCTCTTGTCCTCAAAGGATTATGGCTTCTCTTCCGGATCTCTCAGTGCCGGACGGAAAGGGTAGGGGGCCAAGGTGATCGCACCCTACAATGTTGCAGGAGAGCCAGCCTGGACTGAGACGCGGTTGAACAGTAGCTTGATCTCATCGAGTAGCAATTGAGTGTGTTGGAGGAGCTACTTGGCGAGCATGGGCCCTTGTTGAGCTGTGCAGATAGGGGACCAAGCCTCAGCTGCGCCGTGCGTTCCTAATGATGCGATGCTGCAGATTTCGGCTCATGGAGGTTGAGCGCCGCCCCAGATCCGCTGACTTGGAAAGCCGGCAGCTAGGCTGGAGCCCAAGGGCTTAGAAGCGGAACGCGTGCTGCCGTGAAGTCGGCGACGTTCCGGGTCACAACGGTCATACCATGGACTAGTGCGGTTGCCGCGATGAGCGCATCACGCTCGGCGCGCGGGTCCGGTACGTGGAGGCGGGCACAGCGCCGCGCGACCCGCTGCGTCGACGGGCAGGGTGCGTTCGGCAAACTCGGGCAAGACCTGGGTCTCCATCCAGCGACGCAGCAGGGCGCCCTGTGCCGGATCACGCCGTTCGATCCGCAGGATGCCGATCTCGAGCTCCATAAGGGTGAGCGCGGAGACATAGCAACTTCTGGCATCCGTCTGTGCCAGCCATGCCGTGACACCGGGATCTGCCTTGCCGTCTCCGACCTTGCGCAGTTCGGAGACGACGTTGGTATCGAGCAGGAGCATCAGGACAGATCCGGCACCCGGCTGCGGATGTCGGCGCGGGGCGGATCGAGAGGAATGTCGCTCAAGCCCGGCATCGCCAGTGCCTCGGCCAGGCTGCGCTGCTGGCCGGTGAGCCGCTGGTACTGCGCGAAGGTCAGCAGGACATGAGCAGGGCGGCCGCGGTCGGTGATGACGACAGGACCGTGCATGGCGGCCTTCTTGGCGCGGCCGATGTCCTGGTTGAGCTCGCGACTGGAGAGGGTAGTGATGGTCATGACATCCTCCAGCATCGATGTAGTAACGTTACTATATAGGTTCTGGGTTGCGAGTGTAAGTCTTCTCCTGCTGCAGGTTTCTCGCTCAGAGGCTCTATCTCCTCCCCAACCCATAGAGACGCCTGACCATACCTCCGGTTACAACCCGGCAGCGTCGCGCAAGGCGCTGTTTATCCGGGTCTGCCAGCCCGGCCCGCTGGCCTTGAACCGGGCCACAACGTCCTGGTCCAAGCGCAGGGACACGGCAACCTTCGGGTTTTCCGCTTTCGGCCGCCCCCCAACATTCTTGCGCATAGCCTCAGCCAGGGCCGGAAAGGCCTCGGTGAACGGCTTGGCCTGGGCGAGCTGGTCATCGCTTGCTTCCGGGGCGTCGGGATCGCTGGCGATCATACGTTGGATCTGGTCTTCGGTCAGGTGCTGTCTGGTCATAGCAGGCTCCTTTCCCTTTCGCTGGCCGGCCGCATCGAGATCACCGAAACCCCTTCAGTGCCCAGAGTGGCGAACACCACGGCGATCGTACCGTCCGCCAGGCGGCCTATGGCCATGTTCCGACCGTCCTTTGCCGGGACGACAAGCGAGGCCAGAAAGAACCCCTCATCCAGATCGGCAAAATCCAAGCCGTGCTTGGCGAGGTTCGTTTGCCGCTTCGGCTCATCCCAGACGATCATCAGCATGGGTTTCTGTATATACAAAGATAGGCGCGGTTATCAAGGTTTCTCCCTTCTGAATCGACTTGACAGGCAGGGAGGAGGGCTGGGGGCAAGCTTGGCAGGGGTCACGTCCAGAGAAGCCTCAGGAGCCGCCCAGACCCCCAGCATGCGGCCGAGGTGCTCGTCCTTGGGCAGCTTCTCCACGCGGGCCGGATCCAGCGGCCGCTCGTAACCGACGACCGCCATCTTCTCGTCGAAGATCGGCAGCAGGTAGTCGCCCGCCGGCAGGCCGTCGTTCTTGGCGCTGTCGCGGCGGGCCTGGGCCGCCACACGCTCGGCACGGCGCCCGAGGACGAGGCCTGCGTGATGCCCGCCCGTGGTGGCTCCGGTGCGGCTGTCCACCCCCTGCCAGGTCTCGTGGACGGTCTGGGCCACGCCCTGGCGGAACTGGGCTTTCCCGCCCACCGTGGTCTGGTAGTAGGAGCGCGGGCTCGAGCGGCCCTCGCGGGCATCCCCCGGGTAGTCCCCGATCCGGACATAGCCCCGCTTCACCAGCTTCTCGTGCTGGCTCGCATCGGCCACGATCAGGCCCGCGCCTTCCTGCAGCAGGGCCGGGACATAGCCCTTCCAGCCGTTGAGCTGGGCCCGCACGTTGGTCCGGCCATGCCGGTCGCGCCGGTGGATCTCCATCGCCCGGACGTGGTCGAGGAAGCCGGTCACCGTCTCCATCCCCTTCAGCTCGTTCGCCATCAGCCCGGTCAGGGTCTGACGGGTGTCGCTGTCGAGCTTGCCCCAGGCGTAGAGCGTGGTCAGCCGGTCGATGGCGTCGATCAGCTCGTCCGTCACGTCATCGGGTTTGGGTCCGCCCTTCTCACCCAAAAGGTAAGCGATGGCCTGGGCGTTCCTGAGCAGCGCCTAAAGACTGAACTGGTCCCGGCCGAGCATCAGTCCGAAATCCTTGAAAGCAGCTACGACAGAGGAAAACCTATTGATAATGTTCAATTTTATGCAAGATCAGGGTGCTGATCGAAACGAAAGACACCCGAAATACTAGTGTTTCAAGCTGCCGAAATCCTGACAGGGGAAGGCAACCCTCCTTCAGTCCTGAGGATACCTAAGGGCTGAAGCGGACATGATATTGACGAAGCTGAAATCCGGTGTATAAGGGGCTCGCCCCCACCGGGGGCCTTGTTGTGAAATCCTCAAGCAGGCGAAGAAACCCGGGTTGGACAAGGTCAGTCCTTGTCCCAGTGGCTCCAGATCGACTCAATCCCTCGAGAGCGTTCAGGCGATGCGCCGACTGACTGAGGGCAATCTCAGACCGCCAAGCTGGGGGGCAATCGAACAGGTTCGTGCTCACAGCATGGGTGTAGGTTACGTACGCGGCCTATATCGCTGCGCTCTTCCCGTAAATGCACTGAGCCGACCGGCTATCAAGGTCAGCCTGCCATTCCGAAGAACAGGACCAGCAGCCGGTTCACAGCCATCATCGCTTCATCATCAAGATGGCCAAAGACGGGGCCGATCCTCTCGCGTCGGATGGCCACTGGCTTGTCGATCATCACCTGGGATGGAGCGCGCAGCCCATTCTCCGGTGTGGGTACGACCGTGAGACGAAGAAGCGGGGCATCCGTAAGCGTGGATGTAACGGGCAGGACGGTTACAGAAGCTGCCTCGGCGAACTGATCCGCTTGGATCACAAGTGCCGAGCGTGGCTTGCCCCTGGTGCAACAGGCTTGGCGACGCTAATCTATCATACGCATGAGGACAGAATCATGGCCTCGTGCCAGACGGCCGAGGAGACTGAGCAGGCCTATTATCGCCGCTGCTTGCCAACCAAGCTGCAGCTAGACATGATCTATCTGCGCCGCCACTCGCTAAAGCTGGACATGTGGATCATCTGGAACACAGCGATGACTGTGATCATCCGGAGATGGAAGCGGACCCACTGGACGCGACGCTGAACAGCTGGATGGCTGATTAAGTACTCCAGACATAGTGGTTATATTCTGGCGCTCTGACAGCCACGGTAATATAACTCGTATTCGGCGGCTAGATATATTTGATGCTCAACTAGCTCTGTATCAAAATTGGAGAAAACTCTGCAGTACAGCTTCAGCAACTTGCTCGGCGCCCCCCTTGATTCCATTGATAAACGATCCCTAATAGACACCAGCTCGCGTCTATCAAGCTTCTCCAAATAAGAAACAAAGCTGCGCGCAGATTTGTATTTCCGGCTCATGAATTTAAGATAAATAATATCGGCGAACGTCAGCTTTATCGGTCCGTTCATTGATGACACCTCAGTTTCTGCCTAAAGATATTGGCAGTATTCTACGACACATTTATCTACATTACTCTAAGATGCCTTTGGTTTCGCACGTAACACACCAAGGGTCCCTCGACCATGCAGAGCCCTGTTTTGACTGGAGATCGACTCCGTTGCGTAAATCTCTCGCAGGAGTCCTGTTGCGAGTCCAGTGTGATAGCTTCAGGATGTGAGCAGCTCGATACCCTTGAACTGGAAGGCCAAAAACTGACGGGCCTGCAACGAAGCCCTGAGGTGCCGCGGATCGCTGACGATCTGGTTCGCCTCTGATATGAGCTAAGTGGCCCTGCCGGCTGGCAAGTGTGGTCGGCAAGCCAGCTACAGTGAAGTGGCGAGCCAGATCTTTCTGATGATAAAGGTATGTTCGCAAGGCGTTACGCCAGAAGACAGGCTTTGTTGAGCGCACTCCCGCGCCTGATCGGACTGAACTGGACTGGGCGGTGCCGGACTTCAGTACCCTCAGCCGCCTTCAGAAAGCCTGAATGTCAACATCTGCTCGCGTGGTTTCCCGGGTCAGCTGCACTTGCTGATCGACAACACCGGGACAGGGGCCGAGGCCGAGGGCGAGGGGAGCACGCGCAGGCACGGCATCTGGCGGAAGATCCACCTTGGGATCGTCAAGAAAACGCTGTAAGTCAGGATGGCCGAAGATCAGAGCGCCGACGTTGCAGCCTGATATATAATTTCAGAGTTAATGATATTCTCATTATAACAATTCGAAGCGCCGCAACCTTCGTGGAAGCTTTCCAGAGCCTCGTCGTGGTCGACGATGGTGACAGGTGCATTCTGGAGAAGAACAAAAAGATCGAGAGCCTCGTCTGGTGTTGCCGCCTGACGGGCGACCAGCGTGCGCAGGACATTAGCGGCTTCGATCCGCAAAAGCATCGGTGCCGCGAGATCCCTATCCCTCAACGTGAAGGCAGCGTCGCTCCCATCCTCATCAACAAGCCACTTCATCGCCACCGATGCATCGATGACGAGACTAGCATTTACTGTTCCAGCCAGGCTCATGCCTCGTCGCGATCCCGCCGCAGCAGTTCCGTGGTGTCCGGAAGGCTAGGAGGAAGCTTGATGCGACGTCGACGAGCGGCCTCGAAGAAGTCCCCTGTGCCCTCAGGCCGGAGAGCTTCCTCTAGGATCCTGCGGTGCTCCGCCTCGGCGGATCGTCCGGCGCGCGCCTTGAGAGCTGCTGCAATTTCGTTGTCGACGCCCCTGACGGTGAGCTGAACCATGATCGTGCGTCCATGCTGTCATTATGCAGGCATAATGCAGTCTCAAGTGATTTCCCGCAAGGGGCGACAAGATCAGGGGAGTGCCTTCAAGGAGAGAAGCCGTTTCGCCGGCTCATCGGTAACGAAAGCGTCCTTGGCTGCCTCCTACTTATCCACAGCGGGGCATCTTTGGAGGCGAAGGATAGATCGGCGCTGACCAGTTTCTCTTTTCTTTTTCTTCCATTTCATCAAAAATAAACCACTGATATTAAAAGATTATTACTTCTGAATGTGACATATGGGGCGAGGTATCGTGACCTTTAGGGCGAGGTAAGGTGACTTTTTGGGCGAGGTAAGGTGACTTTTTGGGCGATCCATGTGCCTGTGGCGCTCTGCTAAAGTGACTTTTTGGGCGAGGTTTGGCGCTGGACGCCCGAGAGCACTCCTTAGCTTCCAAAGTTCATGGCTTTCTGCCTACTGTGACGACGCAGGCAGTACAGGTCACAATATGCGGGACAAACCTCGCCCCAAAAGTCACGATAGCACTGGCGGGACCCTCAAGGCGTTTCAGCGTCGCGGCGAGGTTATCAAGCCTGCAGAACTGATCGAAGTTCGTGGTGGTGAGAAGATCACCCTCGCCGCCCGCCGGATCTACAATCAGCTACTCTCCAATGCCTTCGGCCCCGAGATGGCGGCCGAAGGGCGCGAATACCGGATCCCTTTTGCCGAGCTGCGCGGAAACCACACTTCGAATGATCGTGTCACCGAGGCTATTCTTAGCCTCATGCAAACCGTCGTACGGGTCCGTATGTCCGACGGCTCGACACGGAACGTCCATCTACTCGGCCCGACTGACATCGAGAAGTTCGGCCCTGGCATTGCGACGGTGCTGACCTACGAACTGCATCCCAAGCTCCTGCCGATCCTGCGCGACAGCCGGATCTTCGCACGCCTTGAGATGCAGATTCTCCGTGGCTTCGGCACGAAGTATGGGATGGCTCTCTATGAGATCATCGCCAAGCGCATTGGTCTAAAGCACATCTTCTACCACGACTTCGAGACTGACGAGTTGCGTGACTATCTCGGCGTACCGGTCGGCAAGCTTGGGCCGTTTGCAGCCCTGCGGCGCAAGGCAATCGAGCCGGCAGTTGTTGAGGTGAATGCCCTTGCCCCCTTCTCGTGCCGCGTAGACGTGGTGGAGACGAAAGGTAGGAAGGTGACCAAGCTGCGGCTCTCCTGGTGGACCAAGACTGTCGAGGAGCGAAAAGCCCAGTGGCAAGCGCAGCAAGATAAGCAGCGCGATCTCTTCGATGTAGACCTGCCTGAGATGGAACTCTGGGAGCCCTCCTGACAGGCACAAAACAGAAGTGCACGCATGCCGATGTGCACACCGGGACAACCGACCCTAAGGCCGAAACCGTCCGCAACGGGATCATCCCGCGTTCAGGCTGCCGCCATCAACGAGTTGACGACGAAGGTGATGGATGACCCGCTACTGGCGGGCCGAACTGGTGCGAAAGTACAGGATGCAGGTGCCGCAACTGCGAACATCATCAACATCGAGGTCAGCGGCTACAGCGAGGACGAACAAGCCTTCGATGCCTACATGGAGGCGGATTGGCTCGCCCGACGTCTGAGATCGTCAACCTGCTTTCGGACGGGATGATTTATCTTCGATATATGGCGGCCTTTGCGCGAATGGCAGAAGGACACAAAGACCTTGATGCTCGGCTCTTTGCTGGCTTCCCAGTGGTCTGTGACTATGCCGCCCGTGACGTCGACATGGCGGGCGTCGTGCCAGACCTCAATCACCGAATAGACGTTCGCCGAGAAACCGTCGCCGTGGTTGGGAGCGCCATAAGCTGTGATGGTCAGCTTGTCGCCCGCAGCAGGTAGCGCGGCCAGACGGAACGCACCCAGCGGGACGTCCTCAAGGCAGACGTGATCCGATCCATTTTGAGCGCTGATTTGGCTGCGTCCCTCGATCAGCTCGACCTTGAGCATTATCGCCCCCTGCTTTGCCGGATGCATGGTAAGTAAACCGCCAAACACCTGGTGAACTCGTCAGTGAGAGCGTGTGTAGTGTGGCGCGAGGGCGAAGGTTAGCTGACGAAATCGGCAGGTTGTTCAGTGTCGTTACAGTCTGTTAGCTGAAATGAGAAAGCCCGCCGGGTGGGGGGGCGTGCATATTGTTGGTCCCTCCCAGAAGATCGGACCGCTCTGAGTTAGAATTCTCCGGCTACGATGGGCCACCTAGAGGGCTTCCGTGCTCCCGCGGCGAATTGCACCTGACAGCCGAGGAGTGGGAGCTGATCGTGGGCGCCTTAAGTGCCTAGCAGCACAATCAGAGCTACCGCCCCTCTATGAAAAGCTCGCAGCCCAGACTTCCCGGGCCTGAAACTGCGGAGGACTGCTCCAGACTGCACGGCGGCAGATCGCAGTCCACCCACCTTGCGGGCGATGGCGCGCGGACAAGAGGTTTTGCGGTACGTTCGGCCCGCACGGGGGCAGTAGGCTACTGAGGTCCAGAGCGTCCGCAAGAGGATCACTCATCGATCCGGCTGACAGCCTTTGAGCGCGACGTAGTTGCGGGCCAGCCAGAGAAAATCCGGCTCGGCATGGCCGAACCAGAACTGGACAACGCCGGTTGCCACGACATAGCCGATGGCCGCGGCAAAGGAGGCGATCAGAAGAACGCCGCCTGCCATCCGCATCCGGATAGCCAGCTTATCACTTTCCATCTCTGGCCCTTTTCTCAGAGCTCGTGATCGTGGCCGCGTTCGCGCCGCCGCTCGACTTCACGCCCGTATTCCCGCTCAAGGGCAGCCTGTTGCGCCATCTTCTGGTCGATCTCCATGATCTCCCGATCCGCCTGGATCGCGGTGATGGCATCCGAACGGTCCAGACCCCGGCCTTGCTCGGCCTCAAGATACCGCTCGGCCAGGCTCAACCGCTCGGCCTTGTCCGGCATCATGTCGGACAAGGCATCGCTGTTCCCGCCGCGCAGTTCATGCACGGCCTCCTTGCCTGCAACCTGCTCCACGATCCCGGTCAGGCGCATCTGCTGTTCAGGGGTCAGATGATCCCGGCCTGCCAGATCCCGCGCTTCCTCGATCAGCGCCTGTCGGTTCTCGCCCACCTCAACCAGATCACGCTCGTCCACGGCCACAGCCCGCTCGGCCACGATGCTGCGCTCCGACACGTCCTTGTAGGTCGCGGCAAGATCACGATACGCCTGCCGTGAGCCTTCCTCGGTCTCCATGTCATAGCCGCGCGCCTCGGCAATCCTTTCGGCGTCAGCGGCAACCCAATGGGCTTCAAGGGCGGCAGACCGGGCCTCGACCACAACACGGGCCGCAACCTCGTCAGGATCAAGGCCGGTGCCTTCCAAGGCGGCGGCAAGCTGGCCGCTAGCCATCCCGGCAATGGCTTCCCGGTGCCCGTCTGCGTAGATCGTTCCGTGTGCCGGTTCGCGATACTCGGCACGATCAAGCCCGATGGTCAGCCGCTCCACATCGCGCACGGCTGCAAAATACTGGGCCTCGACGCCGGGGCGGGCACTTGGATCAAGCTGCGCGATCGTCGCGCGGACCTCGGCCAGCTTGTGGCAGGCTTCCTCGATGACGAGGAGCGCCCTGGCGGTGTCGGCGGCAAGCTCGTCTTCGCGGGGCATGACCGCCTCCCGCTCGGCATTGGGCCTGGGGATGGGGCCGGATGCCTCCAGGGCATCGGCTTCACGGGCGTGCTGCATGGTCTGGCTCCTGACGTTCTCGAATGTCTCCGGGGTCAATGACAGGCCGCGTTCCAGAAGGTCGGCGGCGGCGGCAAAGCCGCGCGACAGCGCGGAAAAGCCGTCGGCGAAGGCGGCGGACAGGGAACGGTATTCGGCGGCATGGGCCAGGACCTGCTCCCGCTTCCAGTCCGCGCTGGCCTGTTCGCGAACGGTCGGTGCAGGCGCATGGCGGACGGCACAGGCAATGTCTTTCTCGGGCAGCGTGACCGCCCACTGGTTCCGGTGCGTCTCGAGGGTCCGGCCGTCGCGGGTCTGGATCTGGACGGCTTCCTTGCCCTCATGGGTGATGCGGATGGCCTTCCCCGTCTCGGCCCCGCTGGCCTCCAGGACCGGGCCAAGCTCCTTGCCCCACAGCGTCCTGGCGCCTTGGGGCGTCTCCACGGTGACGAAGTAGTTGGCCCGCGCCCTGGGGTTGTTCTGGTACGGGGCTGGGCCGTGCTCGATCAGTGTTCCCGCAAGCCCGCGATCGGCCGGCACGCGGCGGCGTTCGTTCCCGTTTTCGCTGACGATGCCGCGCGACAGCCTGCTGCTGTTGACCATCTCGATGCCGTGGGCGGCGGCATGCTCGACGATGCTATCCTTCACCCGGTCATAGGTGAACTCGCCATCCCTGGCGAAGAAGAACCACTCGCCTTCGGCATTCCTGCGGTCCACGACGATATGGACATGTGGAAAGCCGTTATCGGTATGAAGCGCCGCGATGTAGGTGAACCGGCTGCGGCCCTGGTCGAAGATGTCAAAGCAGGTGGCCCGCATGATCTCGGCCACCGCCTCGGGATCGGTGCCGCGCGGGAAGCTCGCGACCATATGCATCGAGTGCCCGGACCTGACCCGACGATCCCAGCCTTCGGCCCATTCCTCGGCAATGGCCTCGCTGAGATGCTCCGGCAGGTGGTCCAGGCGGTCGTATTGCTCGTCCGGATCGATGATGTGTTCGGCCTTGCCCAGGACGTAGCCAAGCTGCGCGGCCAGACCCATCGCCCCCTGGCAGCCTCCGTTGGGGACCACCTTGAACATCACCTGGGGCAGCCCCCGGATGTTCCCCATGGCACGGCCGGTTCGACCTGTCCGCACCCGGAAGCTGTCGCGACCCGCCCCGCCACCGCGGTTCCTGGCCCACGCGAAGCGGCCAATGACGAAGGCGGGCTGGCTCATGCGGCAGCCCCCTCACGCAGCAGGGCCTCAACCCGCGCCTTCCGGCGCTTGGCCGCATGGACAAAGAGGCGGTCCAGATCCTTCGCGAGCCCCTTCAAGGCACGCCGGGACGCCGCGATCTGCGCGTGCTGGTCCCGGTCTGGAGCGGCACGGCCCTGCAGTCGCGCTTCCCGGTTGAGGTGGGCCGCGATCTGGTTGAGGTTTCCCCCCACGGCCTTGATCTGCCGCGACAGGTCCTGCACCGCCGCGACGAGGTCCGGCTCCGGCTCAAGATAGCCGGCCGCCCTCCGCAGGACGCGGCGACCAAGCGCTGCGCGGGACAGGCCGAGGCGCCCCGCAAGTGCGTCCAGCTCGGTCCGCTCGGAAGGTGTCAGGCGGATCGTGACACGGGCCGAGTCCGCGGATGGCTGACCGGGACGCCCGTTCTTCTCGAGCGCCCGATAGACGGTCGGCCGCGACACCCCGAAACGCCGGGACAGCGCTGTCACGCTTTCACCCTGCTGAAAGGCGACAAGGATCGCCCGGCTTTCGCCCGTCGAAAGCCGCCGTCCCGTTGGCTTTGGAGAGTGTAACGCTGCCAAATTGCATTTCCTGCTACAGGACTGCAGCATTGACCCAAAACTGGCACCGTGCAACCTTTGCGTGTGCTTGCGCGGGAATGGCCATCTGCAGCGCCGGGACGGGCGCACCTGGGGACAGGGGAGGGAGGCGGAATGCGAAGGGAGGAGAGCGCCATCGCGAGAACGGCGGGCGAGGGTCAGGCGGCGCCGGACGCGCGCGCCCGCATGTCCGGAGGCAACCAGGTCACCAGGGCGGCATGACCAGAAGAGCCGATGTCATGAGCGACCAGTGTTCGACACAGCACGTTCCTGGGACTGCATGTCCGCTCGTCCTGCTGTCCTCCTGGCCGCTGGTCCGGATGTGCTCGGGGCAGCGGTGCCGCATGTCCCCATGGTGCCAGGGCCGGCTGGATGCATGGCCCGAGGGCCACATGTCCTCAGGTCCAGGTGGCGCCATGGCGGGATGACATTGCTGTTCCCGTCATGTCCGTCTTGGACAGCTCCCGCTGCAGGACACCATGCAGCTGGACCGCGACACGGCTTGGCTCGATAGCTCCAGCGACCAGGCTGAGGTCGACGATCGTCAGGCCCGGCAGGGCTTCGGCTTCGTCCAGGTGGGCAAATCCCGCTGGGATGCGGGACTCGACCAGGCTCACGACGGCAAGCCCCACCTGGCTGTTGTTGTGGGCGACCGGACCCTTCGCATATCTCTTGGCAACCTTGCTGGCGCTTGCGACCCAAGGTTTTCGATCAGGGTGTCATCACGACGCAAAGCCGGTAGCGCCGCAGCTCGGATGAAGCGCCCGCAAGGGGATCGTTCTGCGGACAGTGTTGAGCGCATCAGACGGCCCTTTGAACCGCGCCGGGTCTGCCGGAGGCTGATTTCGATTAGTTACGCGGCCATGGGTTCAGCTTCCAGAGCCGCGTAGAAGTTGGCCTCGGCTTCCGCTGGTGGGATGTTTCCGATCGGCTCGAGGAGACGGCGGTTGTTGAATCAGTCCACCCATTCCAGCGTGGCATACTCGACGGCCTCGAAGCTGCGCCAAGGTCCGCGCCGGTGGATGACCTCCGCCTTGAAGAGGCCGTTGATCGTCTCAGCCAATGCGTTGTCGTAGCTGTCTCCGCCGCTCCCGACTGAGGGCTCGATGCCGGCTTCTGCCAGCCGCTCGCTGTAGCGAATGGACAGATACTGCGCGCCTCTGTCGCTATGGTGAATCAGCCCCATGCCCTTGGCCGGACCCCGATCATGCACTGCCTGCTCCAGCGCATCGAGCACGAAACCCGCATGGGCTGAGGTGCTGACGCGCCAGCCGACAATCTTGCGGGCATAGGCGTCGATCACGAAGGCGACGTAGGTAAAGCCTTCCCAGGTGGCGACATAGGTGAAGTCGCTGACCCAGAGCATGTTCGGTGCGGGCACGCGGAACTGCCGGTTCACCTTGTCGAGCGGACATGGTGCTTTCTTGTCAGGGATCGTCGTCCGGTGCGGTTTGCCGCGGATAAGCGACTGGTCCTAATCGTTGAGGATTCCCAGCCGGAATCCAGCCCGATAAGCTCGTCTCATGCTCGACGAGCCCGCCATCCTGCCGGAAGATCCCGAGGAGCTGCGCAGCTTCACCACGCGGCTCCTGGCCGAGGTGAAGACCCAGGCGATCCTGATCGAGAAGCTCCGGCACCAGCTGGCCGGGCACCGTGCGCACCGGTTCGGCGCGTCATCTGAGACGGCAGAACAACTCCAACTCGCCCTCGAGACCAGCGAGATCGCCGCCGCCGCGATGACCGCGCGGATGAAGCTGCCAGACGTCGAGGAGAAGGATAAACCGAAGCGTCGCCCGATCCCGGATCACATCCCACGGATGGAAGTGGAACTGGCGCCAGGTGCCGACGCCTGTGCCGATTGCGGCGGGCGCCTGCACCGGATCGGCGAGGATATCACCGAGGAGCTGGAATACGTCCCCGGACGCTTCATCGTGAACCGGATCGTGCGACCACGGCTGACCTGCTCGTGCTGCGAGCGGTTCGTCCAGGCCCCGCTGCCTTCCCGCCCCATCGAACGCGGCCGGCCGGGTCCGGGTCTCCTCGCCCATGTGCTGGTCAGCAAATATGCCGACCACCTGCCGCTCTACCGCCAGAGCCAGATCTTCGAGCGTGACGGCCTCGACCTCGACCGCTCCACCCTGGCCGACTGGGTCGGCAAGTCCACCGCCCTGCTGGAGCCGCTGGCCGATGCGATCGGCCGCCATGTCCTCTCGGCCGAGGCGATCTTCGCCGACGACACGCCGGTGCAGATGCTGGCGCCGGGCACTGGAAAGACACAAACGGCGCGGCTCTGGACCTATGCCCGGGACGAACGGTCATGGGCCGGGGCGGCGCCCCCGGCCGCCTGGTATCGCTTCTCCGGCGACTGCAAGGGTCAGCACCCGAAGGACCACCTCGCCCGCTTCCACGGCTGGATGCATGCCGATGGTTATGCCGGGTTCGAGGATCTCTATCGGTCCGGCGCGATCCACGAAGTCGCCTGCATGGCCCCTGTCGGGCGCAAGTTCGTCGACATCCATCGTGCCCAGGCTTCTCCGATCGCCGAAGAGGCCATCCGCCAGATCGCCCGGCTCTATGCCGTCGAGAAGGAGGCCCGAGGTTTGCCGCCGGACAAGCGTGTCGAGCTTCGGCAGGCCCGCGCCGCCCCGGTCTTCGACGATCTCGAGGTCTGGCTCGCCATGCAGCTGACCCGCATCTCAGGCAAATCCCCGCTGGCCGCCGCGATCCGCTATGCCCTGGCGCGGATGGAGCGCATGCGTCCCTATCTCGCCAACGGCATTCTCGAGCTGGACAACAACACCGCTGAACGCGGCATGCGCACCATTGCCCTCGGGCGGAAGAATTACCTCTTCGTCGGCTCCGAAGCTGGTGGCAAGGCCGCCGCCATCGCCTACACCCTGATCGCCACCGCCAAGCTGAACGGCGTCGATCCCCATGCCTGGCTGGCCGACACCACCGCCCGCATCCCAGACTACAGGATTACCAAGGTCGACGAACTGCTGCCGTGGCACTGGACCCGGTAGCCCTCAGACCGGACGGATACACAGCATCAGCGACCTGGCCGAGCTGTTCTCGGTCTTCCGCCCTACCGTCTACAGCACCCTCAAGCGCCAGCCGGGTATACCAGAGCGCTTATAGCGTGGCTCACCTGTGCACGGGAGGATCGCATCACCGCGGGATCAAACACGTAAGGGTTGCGATAGGGAGCGAATCGCAAGAATATCAATCAACACCAGATGGAAACTGGGGCGCACCCATGGCTGTGGCGATTGCTGATCCAATCGAATTGCGCGTTGTGGAAATAATCAACGCAGAGCGAGCCGCGGCTGGGCTTCAACCGCTTCATACGGAAGTTCACCTCAATAGCTCCGCTCAACATCATTCGAACTGGATGGCAGAGTCGGGAGTCCTTTCTCATACTGGTGAGAACGGCAGTACCCCCAGCGATCGGGCGGAGGACGCAGATTTCCCGATGCAGGGTGCATCGTGGCGCGTAACAGAAAACCTTTCCTATGTGACCATCGGCGGCTCCATCGATGAAGATGAGATTGCGCGCATGCATAGTGCCATGATGGAGAGCCCCTCCCACCAAGCCAACATACTGGACCCTAATGTCGATTACATCGGCGTGGGCCTTACCCCGGGGCAAATCGAAGAAGCGGGAGAACTGCACGATGTGGTCTTTCTGACCCAGAACTTCGGTGACAGCTCCGACCCGGTGCTCGTCCAGGAAGAAGTCGGCGGAGAAACCGTGCTGACGACTTATGTCGATGGCGAAGCGGTTCCGGGGACCTCACAACCAGCTCCCGAGATTGATAGTGATGATGACGAGGCGCTTGACCCTAGCGAGGACAACGCCTCCGAAGATGAAGATGAAGATGAAGATTCCGCCTCGGATGATTCATGCTTTGTGGCAACGGCAGCCTATGGCGACAGTCTACACCCCGATGTGATAATACTTCGCCGCTTTCGAGATGAATTGCTTGTGCGTTACCGGCTAGGACGTGCCTTCGTTCGCTTCTACTGGATCATCGGGCCAAGACTAGCCAAGGTGGTTCGTCCTAATCACTTTACAGGTCGCCTAACTCGACATGCCCTGCGTCCATGCGTGAGGGCGGCTGGAAGCCTCCTTAAGCATAATAATTAGGCTCATCAGCAGTTCGGGTGGCCGAACTCACGAGACAGCGGATAAGGGATTTCTACCAACCTGTTAAAGGTTTATAGAGCTCTGCTGCTTTACAGCAGGAAACCAAAGCACCTGCTCTTACCTGCCCTCTGCATCGCTGCACAATCATGTTCTGGAAGAGCCTTAACGCCAGCCCAAGGCAGAATCCCGTCCAGCAAGTGAGTGGTATGGAGGCAGATGTCCACGGTCTAGTGCCTGACAGGCGCTCGCCAGAGTATCTCTCTCTTGCGTCTTACCGAACAAAATACAACCTTAACTTGTTTTAAGGCATGAACTACACATCTGTCGGTTTCACTTTAGGAGACTTCCACGATGATTTCCATGATGCGTGCGCGGCTTTACCCGGTTGTCGCGATTCTACTTGGAACCGCCGCTTGTACCGCCCCCCCTCCCGTCGACGAGAGTGCCAATGTCCATGACGTGCAAGCGTCTGCCCCTGGTGCTGCCCAGTGCCCGAGTCCAAGTCCCGAAGAACAGGCCGCTGGGGTAAGAGCGACGAACGCAGCACGTACATCCGCCGGGCTGGCGCCGATTCGGGCCAACTCCACTCTGGCACGCGCAGCTGCGGCACATGCCTGCGACATGGCTCAACGTGGACGCATGACTCACACCGGCACCTCGACTTCAGGTCCGGCGCAGCGCGTCAAGAGCTTGGGCTATGCACCGCGTGTCACAGCAGAGAACATCGCTGCAGGCCCCTACAACGCTGACCAGGCTTTGGCGGCTTGGAATGCCTCGAGCGGACACCTGAGCAATATCCTCATCCCACAGATGCGCGACTTCGGTGTCGGTCACGCAATCGGCTCGGACGGCCGAACGGTGTACTGGGCCGCAGTTTACGCTGCTCCGCGCTGAGTGTCGGGGAGCATTCTGGAAGGCTACCTATCAAGGTTGGATTGAACAAAAGGATATATTATCAGATGCTGAGTGCAGGAGTACCATCCCTTCATGTAAAGGGTGGTTTCCATGTTCCGATTTTCTCTATGTGCCTTGGTTTTTCTTGCATCCTGCGCTAGCGACCCCAATCCCTGTGCCCACGGGTGCATCAGCACTCTCGTTGAGTGGGAGGAAGGCTACGGACCCGGCACTCTGAAATAGCGCCCAGGCTCGTCAGGCAGGCCTGAGCGCGGCTGGAGCAAGGAGTTGAGCGCGGCAGGCGCCGCGCCTTCCTTCGTCTCACGCAGCCAGTTCTTCGAGCGTACGACCCGACTCCAGCGCATCGTTGACCCAGTGCGGACGACGGCCGCGGCCGCTCCAGGTCTGCTCGGGATCCGAGGGGTTCACGTATTTCGCCGCGCCACCGGTCTTGTCGCCGGAGGTCTTCCGGCCCTTGCCAGGCTTTCCCTCTCCAAGCAGCTCGGTGAGCTTGAACCCGTGCTCCCTCGCCGCCTGTTCTGCCGCTGAGAGAGCTTCCTGGCGCTTTCGCGTTTCATAGCTGGCGATGGCACGATCCAGCTTCTTTCGGAGTTCCTTCAGGCCCTCGAGATCCATGTTTTCCAGCAATGCGGCCGGGTCAGACCCTTCCTCGCGCGCGTCCATTTTCAGTCTCCTTTGGTTCTCGTTCTGCAAAGTTACAATAACAATGATAACATCCGTTAAACGCCCGCCATATACTTGCCGGTGAGGCAGAAGATCAATACCGGATTATTGAATGATTGGCCGAGAGGAGCATCGCCTCCTTTTTGGGCCGGCTCCCGCAGGTCAGAGCCGGCCAGTAAGTGGCAGAAATCTGTAGACTGAAGATCGTGCAATGCCGAGTTGCCGGGCGATGGCGGTGGGGCTGAGCCGCTCGTTCTCATGCAGCCTTCGCACCTCGTCGGGATTGATCTTGGGCTTGCGCCCCTTGTAAACGCCCCGACCCTTTGCTGCGGCAATGCCCTCCATCTGGCGCTCGCGGCGCAGGTTGGTCTCGAACTCGGCGAATACCCCCAGCATGTCGAAGAAGGCCTTTCCGGCCGCCGTCGAGGTATCGACCGGTTGCTCGATGGCCTTCAGCGTGACCCCTTTTGTCTTCAACTCATGGACGATGTCCTGGAGGTCCTTGAGACTGCGCGCTAGCCGGTCGATGCGGGTGATGACAAGCGTGTCGCCCGGGCGCAGGAACTGCAGCAGGATGTCGAGCTCGGAGCGACCCTCACGAGAGGTGCCGGTTTTCTTCTCGGCCCGGATCACCTGACAGCCCGCCGCCCGAAGAGCAGCTTCCTGCAGTGACAGATCCTGGTCCGTCGTGGAGACGCGAGCATACCCGTAAAAGGTCATGGAAAGGCCAATCTGTTCGATTTGGGTCTAGACCCACTCACCTTACTGTCCGATAATCTCAAGAACAATCCTAATCGGACGCAGGAAGGTGTCCGACATATGTGTCCTCCTAGGGTATGCCCAAACAGACGCTTTGCGCCAACCAGCGGCATACAACCCCGCTTACCTGCTGGCCATAAACTATTAGTGATGCTAGGTCCGGCAGCCGGAGCTATCTATAGGCGAATACCATGGTGCAGAGTCTTGCTCTGGCGGCGACCATTGCTGCCCTTCTCTCGATGGGAATTAATGCCGCGGTCGTAAAAAGGTGGGCTCGGACACTTCACCTGGTTCAGCGGGATGATCTAAGTGCTGTTCAGGCATCGCATAACAAACCTACATCTAGGCTTGGTGGTTTAGGTGTAATAATAGGATTTGGAGCCGCTTCGATTCTGCTGAGCTACCTGACAGAAAACATCATCCCGATCCTGTTGCTGATATCCGTGCTCCCGCTTTTCTTAACGGGACTCTTGGAGGATATGGGCAAGGATCAAAGCCCTCGAAGGCGGTTGTTTGCAGCAGCAATCTCAGCAGTCTTTGCAATAGCACTCACCCATACATGGATCAAAGAAACTGGTCTGCTTTGGATTGATCCAGCTCTGTCCATTCTACCCATCGCGTGGGGCGTCACAATCCTCTGGTCTGCGGGGGTATGCAATGCATTTAACCTAATCGACGGCGTTAACGGGTTGGCAGGATTTCTGGGCTCATCCATCTCTGTCGCACTCGGGTACATCGCGTGGACAGCGGGGGATATCCTTATGGCCCAGATCGCTATTGTTCTAGCAGCGGCTATCGCCGGCTTTCTAATCTTCAACTGGCCATGGGGGCGGATCTTTCTCGGAGACGCCGGTGCGTATAGCATAGGGCATTTGTTGGTCTGGATATCGATCCTGATTGCCTGGCGGAATCCGAATATTTCTTATATCGCCCTGTGCCTGATGTTCTTCTGGCCGGTAGCAGATACATTTCTGGCCATGTGGAGGAGATCCCGCCAAAAAAAGAAGATGATGCACCCTGACTATCTTCATGCACATCAATTCATTATGAGGGCCATTCAGCTCCGCTGGAAGATGACGCTTGCCTTGGCAAATTCTGTAACAACTTTAGTTCTTGCACCATTTTTTCTTCCACCTATCCTCACAGGCGTTATTCTTGCTGATCGGCCAAATTTCTCTTTCTTGACATGGATTGTCTACGGAGCAGTATTCTTTGCCTCCTACCTGATCGGAATACGGTGGGTGAGACGTCAAGGCTGGCGCAAGACGCGGCCGATACCAGCCGAGTATGTTTCGCAGAAATAATCATAACGCCTTGGGTCCGGCGGTAATTTTTGACTCCACTAGAACGTGCTGTGGGTGGTGGAGTGAAGGTTTTGCATAGCGCGGGCAGATGCCGATCAATGCACCATCTGACAAATTCATGTCTTCGCGTTGCGCCCGAGCACACCCGCTCTGCCTCGCCGTCGAGGCCGTGACGACCTACAATCTAGCCGGGTAGTCCGCAGGATAGAGGCGGGTCAGAAGACTTAGAACACCTAACAAAACCTTCTGATCTGGTTGAGACAAATGAGGGCGCAGCCGAGGAGGACGAAAGCCTCGTGGATGTCGGCGCGCCGCTCGTAGCGGATGGTCAGGCGGCGGAAGCGGTTGAGCCATGCCAGCGTTCGCTCGACGACCCAGCGATGTTTGCCCAGTCTTTCGCTGCTATCGACGCGGCGTCTGGCAATGCGGGGCCTGATGGCGCGCTTCCGGCATTCGCTCCGGCAGCGGTGATGGTCATAGGCCTTGTCGGCGTGAAGCTTGTCGGGGCGCTTGCGCGGGCGGCCACGACCGTGGCGCACACCTGGCACGGCGTCGAGGGTGGGCGCCAGCATCAGGCTGTCGTGCCGGTTGGCTGGACTCAGGCGCACCCCGAGCGGCGTGCCTCGCCGGTCGACCACAAGATGGCGCTTCGTCCCCGGTTTGCCGCGATCTGTCGGGTTCGGGCCGGTCTCGGCACCCCCCTTTTCGCCGCCACGGCAGCGCTGTCGAGGCACGCTCGGCTCCAGTCCAGATGTCCGGCATCCGACAGGCGCTCCAGCAGCACGCGATGGAGCCCCGCCCAGACACCGGCCACCTGCCAGTCCCGCAGCCTGCGCCAGCAGGTCATGCCGGAGCAGCCGAACTCGCGCGGCAGCATCTCCCAGGGAATGCCGGACCGCAGGACGAAGATGATGCCGGCCAAGGCCAGCCGGTCATCGCATCGCGGGCGGCCGCCCTTGGGCTTCGGCCGCTGCTTCGGCAGTAACGGCGCAATCACCGCCCAGAGATCATCGGATACAAGGGGCTTGCTCATGGCCCCTCAACGCACAAAAGCCGGTTTTGTTAGGCACTCTTAGTAGGCTGAGTAACCTTGAAATAAATCCCGGTCGGCGGCTGTTTGCCATAGGTAACACAGCGATGTTGCCAGTCCTCAGCGTTTGGACCATTGCCTGGATGGAGACAGTAGCTGTCTACCCTTAGTAAGGTCTGAGGCCAAGCATGCTTGCAGACGGGCATACCTATCAGCCTGATCCCCTTGTCCTCGCAACGCTCCTCGCGGGTGTGCTTTCCTATCTCCTTGCCCATGGCGGAAGGCCCTCGCGTATTCGGAAGAGGCCCAGCGATCTTGGTGCCGTTCAGGCTTCGCACACTATAGACGCTCCGCGACTAGGTGGGTTCGCGATCTTCGTCAGCTTTCTAGGGGTGACCCTGGTCACTGTGACTAGAGGCCATGATTTAGTATTGATCTGGTCGGGACTGATTGTCTTTCTGATTGGAGCATGGGAGGATTTGTCTGGGAGTGTCAGTGCGAGGCGGCGCCTAATCGCCTCGATGGTCGCCGCGATGGCCGCTATTGTTCTGTCCGAAACCACGATCACACGATTAGATATCAGAAATCTTGATTTGATCCTTTCTGCTGCCCCTCTTGCTTCACTGCTCCTGACGATATTGCTGTCCGCGGCCTACACACACGCATTCAACTTGATTGACGGAATGAATGGCCTCTCCTCAGCCGCAGGAATATCGACCGCTTTTGCTTTAGCCTTAGCAGCAGACGTGCATGATCAGGCAGCTATTAAGTCAACCTCCTTGCTTTTGGCGGCGACGATCTCTGGTTTCTCGATAATGAACTGGCCAAAGGGGAAGCTGTTTCTTGGAGACGGTGGTGCTTATTTTGTTGGGCATACTCTGTTCTGGATAGCAGTTATGTTGGCCGCAGCTGTGCCAACTCTGAACATCGCATCCATAATTCTAATATTGTTTTGGCCGATTGCTGAGCTAAGCACTACTGTAATTAGGCGGTTGATTTTAAAATCACCTCTTAGCAAGCCCGACAGGCTGCATATTCATCAGATTGTTCGCCGGGGAATAGAAATAGCCACCATTGGCCGCAAAGCTCGGCCACTCGCCAATGCAATGACCACGCTCTGCCTTTTACCCTTGGTTATTGTCCCGCCGCTACTGGGTACTAAGCTCACTAATGACAGAAGTACTGCGCTAGTCAGTCTTGCCCTCTGCTTCGCAATTTATGCGACATCTTATATTACCTTAGTACGGCTCGCTTCAAGTTATAAAGCTCGACGAGCTGTTAGTAAACTTGTCCCACCTCCGTTTCGCCGAGCATTCAGAGGCTTGCGGTTCCAGACGCGGAGATCTTAGAAGATATTAGCAAGCTAAGAGGTGGCTCGGTTCGTCTGAACAGCTTCGGGGCTCGTGCTGAGTAGAACTCCGCCTTGGTTACGCCGCCGCCGGGATTGGCGTCGGCTGATCGAGATAGGCCTGATCGGGTGTCTGCCCGCCCAGCGACGAATGCGGCCTCGTGCTGTTGTAGAAGCCCAGATAGCGACCGATCGAGGCGCGGGCCTCGGGGACGCTGCCGTAGGCGCGCAGATACACCTCCTCGTATTTTACCGACCGCCAGAGCCGCTCGACAAAGACGTTGTCCCGCCGTCGGCGTATACGCCGACCCCTTGCCGTCCATGCTGATGGCGACCTCGGCGTTCTTCAGCACCTTGATGAACTCGACGCTGGTAAACTGCGAGCCCTGGTCGCTGTTGAAGATCTCGGGCCGGCCGTAACGTCCGAGCGCCTCTTCCAGCGCCTCGATGCAGAAGTCCGCCGACAGCGTGATCGAGAGCCGCCAAGCCAGGATCTTGCGGCTGAACCAGTCGATGACGGCGGCGAGGTAGACGAAGCCGCGGGCCATCGGAACGTAGGTAATGTCCATTGCCCAGACCTGGTTGGGCCGGACCACCGCCAGATTCCTCAGCAAGTATGGATAGACCTTGGGGCCCGGCGCCGGTTTCGACGTGTTCGGACGGCGGTAGAGCGCCGCGATCGCCATCTTCTTCATCAGCGTCGCGACGTGAAGACGACCTGCTTGGTATCCTTCAGCCTGCAACAGGCCCTTCAGCATCCGGCTGCCCGCGAACGGATACTCCAGGTGCAACTCGTCGATCCGGCGCACGCTTCGCGTTGGTCGTGGCTTGGTGTCTTCGCTCGTACCTTTTTTGACTTGGCCAAGCCCGGGCCCAGCCGGCGACACCATAATGATGGACAGCACCCATCGAGATCGGCGCACTGCGCGACGGGTCTCAGAAAAGGAGGGCGCAGCCGCGGGTCAGTGGGCGCACCAAGGACGGCTTGAACTCCAAGTTGCACAAGGTCAGTGACGGCAAGGGCTGGCCACTCACGTTCTTTCTCTCGCCCAGCCGGCGCCTCGCCGCCCTGAATGCAAGCCGGCTTTCTCTTTTCTCTTAAAAATGGCAAGCGGCCTTGGGCAAGGATGCGAGGTGACGATGCGGGTCGAGGAAACGGCGCTGCCGGGGGTTCTGGTGCTGACGCCGGCGCGGTTTGGCGACGCGCGGGGGTTCTTTTCGGAAAGCTGGAACCGGCGCACGCTGGACGAGGCCGGGGTGCATCTGCCCGAGTTCGTGCAGGACAACCACTCGCTTTCGGCCAGGGCGGGCACCCTGCGCGGGCTGCATTACCAGGCGCCGCCGCACGCGCAGGGCAAGCTGGTGCGCTGCGGGCGGGGGGCGCTTTACGACGTGGCCGTCGACGGCCGCAAGGGCAGCGCGACCTATGGCCAGTGGGTGGGGGCCGAGCTGAGCTTCGAGAACGGCTGCCAGCTCTGGGTGCCGCCGGGCTTCCTGCACGGCTTCGTCACGCGCACGGACGACACCGAGGTGGTCTACAAGTGCACGGGCTATTACGACCGTGCGGCGGACGGGGCGGTCCGCTGGGACAGCCTCGGCATCGACTGGGGCGTGGCCGAGCCGATCCTGTCGGAAAAGGACAGGGCGGCGGTTCCCTTCGCCCAGTGGCAATCCCCTTTCGAGGCCTGAGATGAAGATACTGGTGACGGGTGGCGCGGGCTTCATCGGCTCGGCGGTGGTGCGGTTGGCAGTCGGGCGCGGGCACGAGGTCGTCAACCTCGACGCGCTGACCTATGCGGCGAACCTGGAAAACGTGGCGGGCGTGGCGGAAAGCCCGGGTTACGCCTTCGAGCGGGCCGACATCCGCGACCGCGCGGCGCTGGACCGCGTCTTCGCGCGCCACAAGCCCGACGCGGTGATGCACCTGGCGGCGGAAAGCCACGTGGACCGCTCGATCGACGGCCCCGGCGCCTTCATCGAGACCAACGTGACCGGCACCTACAACCTGCTGGAAGCCGCGCGTGCGTACTGGACGCGGCAGGGCAGGCCCGAGGGCTTCCGCTTCCATCACATCTCGACCGACGAGGTCTTCGGGAGCTTGGGCGAGACCGGGCAGTTCACCGAGGACACGCCCTACGACCCGCGCTCGCCCTATTCGGCCTCCAAGGCGGCCTCGGATCACCTGGTCCGCGCCTGGCACGAGACCTACGGACTGCCGGTGGTGCTGACCAACTGCTCGAACAACTACGGGCCCTATCACTTCCCCGAGAAGCTGGTGCCGGTGGTGATCCTGAATGCGCTGCACGGGCGCGAGATCCCGGTCTATGGTGACGGCGGCAACGTGCGTGACTGGCTGTATGTCGAGGATCACGCCGACGCGCTGCTCTTGTGCCTCGAACAGGGCGCGATCGGGCGCAGCTACAACATCGGCGGCGAGAACGAGGCCCGCAACATCGACCTCGTGCGCACCATCTGCGCGCATCTGGACACGCTGCGCCCGGCAGGCGCACCGCATGACCGGCTGATCCGCTTTGTCACCGACCGCCCCGGCCACGACCGCCGTTATGCGATCGACCCGACCCGCATCCGCACCGAACTGGGCTGGCGCCCCTCCGTCACGGTCGAGGAAGGGCTGAAGCGCACGGTCGAATGGTACCTGCAGAACGAGGCCTGGTGGCGCCCGCTGCTGGACCGCGAGGGGGTCGGCAGGCGGCTGGGGACAGGCTGATGGACATGACCGACCTTCTGATCTTCGGCCGCACGGGCCAGGTGGCGCGGGAGCTTGCACGGCTCGCGCCCGGGGCGCGGTTCGTGGGGCGCGACGAGGCCGACCTGACCGACCCCGCCGCCTGCGCCGCGGTGATCCTCGCCGCCCGACCGGCCGCCGTCATCAACGCCGCCGCCTATACGGCGGTGGATCGCGCGGAAGCGGAGGCCGGGACGGCGCGGCTGGTCAATGCCGAGGCGCCGGGCGCCATGGCCGCCGCCTGCGCCGGGCTGGGCATCCCCTTCGTCCATGTCTCGACCGACTACGTCTTCGACGGCGCGGGCGAGGGCGCGCGCGCCGAGGATGCGCCGACCGGCCCCCTTGGCGTCTATGGCGCAACCAAGCTCGAGGGCGAGCGCGCCATTGCCGCGGCCGGCGGACAGTGGGCGGTGCTGCGGACGAGCTGGGTGTTCTCGGCCCATAGCACGAACTTCGTGAAGACGATGCGGCGGCTCGGGGCGGAACGCGACCGGCTGACGATCGTCGCCGACCAGGTCGGCGGGCCGACGCCGGCGGGGGACATCGCCGCCGCGCTGCTGACGATGGCGCAGGCCATGGCCGCCGATCCGGCAAAGGGCGGCATCTATCACTTCGCGGGCAGCCCCGACACCAGCTGGGCCGGCTTCGCGCGCGAGATCTTCGCCCGCTCGGGCCTGTCGCCGCAGGTGGAGGACATCGCGACCCGCGACTATCCCACCCCGGCGCGGCGGCCGCTGAACTCGCGCCTTGACTGCAGCGCCATCACCCGCGACTTCGGCATCGCCCGCCCGGACTGGCGGGCAGGCCTCGACCGCGTCATCGAGGAGCTTTCCGCATGAGCCGCCGCAAGGGCATCATCCTGGCCGGAGGGTCGGGGACCCGCCTCTACCCGATCACGCTCGGGGTCTCCAAGCAACTCCTGCCGGTCTACGACAAGCCGATGATCTACTATCCGCTGTCGGTGCTGATGCTGGCCGGCATCCGCGAGATCGCCCTCATCACCACGCCGGACGACCAGGCGCAGTTCCAGCGCCTGCTGGGCGACGGCAGCCAGTGGGGCATCGAGCTGACTTGGATCGTGCAGGCGCGGCCCGAGGGGCTGGCGCAGGCCTATATTCTCGCCGAGGACTTCCTGGCCGGCGCCCCCTCGGCGATGGTGCTGGGCGACAACATCTTCTACGGCCACGGGCTGACCGAGCTGCTGGCCGCCGCTGACGCACGCGAGGAGGCGACGGTCTTCGGCTATCACGTCGCCGATCCGGAACGCTACGGCGTGGTCGCCTTCGACGAGGCGGGCCGGGCGGTGCAGATCATCGAGAAGCCGGCGGTGCCGCCCTCGAACCATGCGGTCACCGGGCTTTACTTCCTGGACGGCGATGCGCCCCGCCGCGCCCGCGAGGTCCGGCCCTCGGACCGCGGCGAGCTGGAGATCACCACCCTGCTGGAAACCTACCTGCAGGATGGCCGGCTGACGGTCGAGCGCATGGGCCGCGGCTTTGCCTGGCTCGACACCGGCACCCACGCGAGCCTGCTCGACGCCGGCAACTTCGTGCGCACGCTGGAAAAGCGCCAGGGCATGCAGTCGGGCAGCCCCGACGAGGCCGCCTACCAGCAGGGCTGGATCACCGACGTCCAGCTGCGCACCCAGGCCCAGAGGTTCGGAAAGACCGACTACGGACGGTACCTCGCAAGGCTGCTGGATTGAGGGCAGGCGACTCGATATGAGGAAATCTATGCAACAGGCCTCTGTCCTGACGGACGATGAGAGCTAGGCTCCAGACCCATTGTTTGTGAGCGCTCGACATGATTCAGCCTCCGCAAGGGAGACCTGATCCATGAGCAACCTTTTTGGCTGTCCGAGGCGCAGATGGAGCGCTTGAAGCCTTTCTTTCCGAAGAGCCATGGCAAGCCTCGGGTCGATGATCGGCGCGTGCTCAGCGGCATAATCTTCGTCAAGCGCAATGGCTTACGATGGTGTGACGCACCCAGGGAATAGGGTCCGGCGAAGACGCTCTACAACCGTTGAAGCGCTGGAGCGACAACGGGGTGTTCGCCCGGATCATGATGGGCCTGGCCGCGGACGGCACCGCGAACAAGACAATCATGATCGATGCAACCCATCTGAAGGCGCACCGCACGGCTTCCAGCCTGCGCGCCAAAAAAAAGGGGCGCGGACGCCAGATCGGGCGCACCAAAGGGGGCATGAACACCAAGCTGCACGCCGTCGCCAACGCCAAGGGCCGGCCGATCCGTTTCTTCATGTTGGCCGGACAGGTGAGCGACTACACCGGTGCGGCGGCGCTACTGGGGCCTGCACGAGGCCGACTGGCTGCTGGCAGATCGAGGATATGATGCAAACTGGCTGAGAGAAGCTTTGAATGATAAGGGGCTCTGCTGCACAAATCGGGTAAGGGGCGGACCTCCCTTTTCCCCGGACAGGCACATCCCACGACTTCAGTGACGGGTATGCCGAGCGGTGAAGCCATTGAGAACGGCGACACGGACCTGGAACTCGGCGACCTGACGGTCGAAATCTCGCGCGGTCAGGCGTTGGCCCAGCAATTTGAGGCAATGCATCTTGGTCTCGACGCGGCTTCGGCGGTGGTAGCCGCTCCATCGTCGCCAGATGGTGCGCCCGAAGCGCTTCGATGTGCGCAGGGCCTCGTTGCGGGCGACTGCCCCGGCAGTGTCGGGCTTCTAGGGTTTGGCGTTCTTGCGGGGCGGGATGATCGCGGCAGCGCCGCGGTCGGCGATGGCGTCATGACATTTGCGGGTGTCGAAGGCACCGTCGGCGGTAACGCTGGCGATCTCCTGGTCGGGCGGGATCTGGCCGAGCAGTTCGGGCAATGAGGAGGGCCAGCAAACAGTCCGGGGGACTGTTTGCCCGACGAATGGCGCATCGCCGATGTCGCTGGTGGTGAACTCGGCCGCCCGGATTTCCAGGGATTTCTCGTCGATCCCGATGTGGATCTTGCGCCAGTTCCGACGTTTGGAGCCCCCGTGCTTGCGGGCATTCCACTCGCCTTCCCCCTCGACCTTGATGCCGGTGCTGTCGATCAGCAGGTGCAGCGGGCCCTGTGATCCGCGATAGGGAATGTTGACCTTCAACCTCTTCTGCCGGCGCGACAGCGTGCTGAAGTCGGGCACCGACCAGTCCAGACCGATCAACTGCAACAGGCTCTCGACGAACCCGGTCGTCTGCCGCAGCGCCATCCCGAACAGCACCTTCATCGTCAGGCATGTCTGGATCGCGGCATCGCTGTAGTCAGGCTGACGCCCGCGCTTGCCGGTCGGTGCGGCCTCCCAAGCCATGGCGGGATCAAACCAGATCGTCAGCGAGCCACGCCGCTTGAGCGCTTCGTTGTAGGCGGGCCAGTTCCGGGTCTTGTAGGTCGGAGGTGTCGGTCTGCTCATGCGCCCAGCAAACACACTGGAGTCACAAGAGGCATCCCCTCACCCGATTTGTGCAACATGTGTAACCGCCCCAAGCGCAAGAGGGATTTTGAAGCTGATCTTGGCGCGTTGTCGGGTGCTGACATGTGTCCGGCCTCATGATGCGGCGCGATCCATGCCGCAGGGCCCGTATGGTGTTCGAAGGTCGGGTCCAGATCAAAGCCGCGTGCTCATAGGCACTCTGTTGCACACTGGTTTTCCCGATCCCGTCTCACAACTGTTGCGCCAAACTGCTCCTTGCCCTCTTCCGCTCCGACGTCCTCGCGATCTGCGGCGGCTTACGCCGCTGCGACCGGAGATTGGTAGATGCCACCCCGAGCCATCAAGGCCCAGACGATCCGCGCCATCTTGTTCGCCAAAGCCACCCGCACCAGCATCGGTGGCTTGCGCAACAGCAGGCTGCCCAGCCATGTTCCGGGCTGCGCTTCCTTGTGAACGTTACGTTTGATCACCACGCTGTTGGCGCCAATGATCAGCAGGCGTCGCAGGGATCGTTCGCCCATTCTGGTCGTTGCTCCGAGACGTTGCTTGCCGCCGGTCGAATGCTGCCGAGGCACAAGACCAAGCCAGGCGGCAAAGTCGCGTGCCTTGCGGAACGTCTCGGGTGGCGGCGCCAGAACAGCGATGGCCGTGGCAATCAGCGGCCCGATGCCCGGCACCGTCATCAGTCGCCGGGCGACGTCATTCTCCTTGGCGCGCCGGGCGATCTCGGCATCGAGCTTCCTGATCTCTGCCTCCAGATGCGTGAGTGCCGCGATCAAAGCCTTCAGCGTGGGGACGGCATCAGCAGGGAGAGCGCCATCCGGATCCTCCACGATCGCGATCAGCCGCGCAGCGTTGGCCGCTCCCTGTGGCACGATCTGACCGAACTCGGTCAGATGGCCGCGCAATGCGTTGATCGCCTGCGTGCGCTGCCGGATCAGCAACTCCCGGACCCGGAAGACCATTGCCGCGCCCTGCGTCTCTTCGCTCTTGACCGGAACAAAGCGCATGGTGGGTCGCATAGCCGCCTCGCAGATGGCCTCGGCGTCCGCCATGTCATTCTTCTGGCGCTTCACAAACGGCTTCACATAGGCCGGCGGGATCAGCCGCACCTCATGCCCCAGCTTGCCAATTTCCCGGCCCCAGAAGTGAGCGCCGCCACAGGCTTCCATCGCCACGACGCAAGAGGGCAGCTGGCTGAAAAACTCCAGCACCTGCCCTCGCCGTATCTTCTTGCGCAGAACGGCTCGTCCTGCGCCGTCAGTTCCATGCACCTGGAATACATTCTTCGCCAGATCGAGCCCGACCGTGATAATCTCCGACATGACCGCTCCCCTTTGTGGATCGTTGCAGACCCACCTTGGCACATCAGATGCCGTCGGGGGGCGGTCACATCATCAGAGCCATCGGGATCCCTCATGCACTAAGATTGGAAATGGACCACTTAGCGTAATCGCAGGTGGGCCTTCTCGTCGGCAAGACCGGCACCTTCCACACTGGTCATCCAAAGATCGGCGGTAAGCGCGAGGCCGACGCCCTCCTGCCATTGCTGATCTGAACCGGCCATTCTCCGCGTATGCGGGTGGTGGAGGAGACCGATTTGGCAAGAGACGGCAAATTGGGCGTCTGTTTGGACGGCTCATCCGGTGGCTTGGTTTCCCGACTGGATGTGATCGAGGGGCCAAGCGGACGGCGGCAGCGCACCGAGGCGGAGCGGGCGCGGATTGCGGCTGAAAGCCTGATCTCGGGTATGCGGGTGGCGGAACTCGCCCGCAGGCACGGCACCACGCGTTGGCAGATCTACAATTGGCGCAAGAAGCTGCGGACGGGACAGTTGGTGGTGCCCGAGAGCATGGCGGGCCTGCCGATGTTTGCGGAACTGGTGGTCGAGGGCGGCGCGGCGGTTGTGCCGCAGGCCGAGGCCGCGTCCGAGTTGGAGATCGTCGTCGGCGATGTCGTGATCCGCGCCGGTGCTGACGCCAATGAGGGCCAGCTGACGCGGGCGATCCGCGCGGCTCGGGCGGCAATGTCATGATGCTCGGCCAGGGCGGACCCGTGAAGGTCTTCGTGGCGATGCGGCCGGTGGACTTCCGCAAGGGGATCGATGGCCTGGCGCTGGCGGTGCAGGAGATGTTCGGGCTCGACCCGTTCTGCGGGGCGATCTTTGTGTTCCGATCGAAACGCGCCGACCGGATCAAGCTGCTGGCCTGGGATCAGACCGGGATGGTGCTGGTTCACAAGCGGCTGGAGGGCGGGAAATTCGTCTGGCCGCAGGTGCGGGACGGGGTGATGCGGATGTCCTCCGCGCAACTCGCCGCCTTGTTCGAGGGGCTGGACTGGCGACTGGTCCGGCCGGAGCGGGCGCGTCGTCCGCTGGCAGCAGGGTGAGCGTGATGGTGCGGGAAAGCCCTGTTTTTACTGGTCATATACCGCGCTCCATGATTCACTTCACCCCATGGATGCTGCCGCTCTCGCCCGCGAAAACGCCCTGCTGAAGGCTCGCCTTGCCGAGGTTGAGGCGGTGCTCACCGAGGTGCAGGAGGCCAATCGCCGGCTGGAAGACATCGTGCGCACGGCGCAACGCGAGAAGTTCGGCAAAAGCTCCGAGAAGCTGTCGCCCGACCAGTTCAACCTGCCGCTGGAAGATGCCGAACTGGCCCAGGGCGTGCTCGAGGCGGCACAGGAAAAGGCGGAGGCCGCCCTGAGGGCTGCCAAGGGCACGCATGCGCCCCGCAAGCCCCGGCGCAACCGGGGGCATCTGCCGCCGCATCTGCCGCGGGTCGAGCGGGTGGTCGAGCCTGCCAGCATCCTGTGCCCCTGCGGCTGCGGCGAGATGGCCCGGATCGGCGAGGACGTGTCCGAGCGACTGGACGTCATCCCGGCCCGGTTCCGGGTGCTGGTGACGCGGCGCCCGAAATACGCCTGCCGGCGCTGCTCGCAGGGCATGGCGCAAGCCCATGCCCCCGAGCATGTCGTGCCCGGCGGGTTGCCCACGGAGCAGCTCATCGCCTGGATCATGGTCTCGAAGTTCGGCGACCATCTGCCGTTCTATCGCCAAGCCGGGATCTTCAAGCGGCAGGGCATCGATCTTGACCGCGGGACGCTCGGCAACTGGGTTGGCCGTGCCTGCTTCCACCTGCTGCCGATCATCCGGCACATGCAGGCCCATCTGCGCCGGGCCGATCGCATCTTCGTCGACGAGACCCGCGCGCCGGTGCTGGATCCGGGGCGCAAAACCACGAAGAGCGGCTATTTCTGGGCCGTGGTGTCCGATGATCGCGGCCATGGCGGTGTCGGTCCGCCCATCGTGCTGTTCCATTACGCCCCCGGTCGGGGCAAGGAGCATCCGCTGAACTTCCTCGCCGGGTATCGGGGCCGGTTCCTGCAATGCGATGCCTACCAGGCCTACAACGCGATGACCGAGATCGCGCGCGACAATGGTCCCTGGCGGCTGGTCTACTGCTGGACCCATGTCCGCCGCCGCTTCGTGAAACGCTTCGAGAGCGACCGCTCGCCCATCGCCGAGGAGATGTTGCGCCAGATCGCGCTGCTCTATCAGGTCGAGAAGACCGTGCGCGGCAAGGATGCGGCTGCGCGTCTCGCTGCAAGGCGCGAACATGCGGCCCCCATCATCGCCGCGCTCAAACCTTGGCTGGAGATGCAGCTGCCGCGCATCCCGCAGAAATCCCAAATGGCCGAGGACATCCGCTACGCCCTCGCGCACTGGCCCGGCCTGATCCGCTTCCTCGACGACGGCACACTCGAACTCGACACCAACCCGGTCGAGAACCAGATCCGCCCGATCGCACTTACGAGAAAAAACGCGCTATTTGCCGGCAATGAGGTCGGTGCAGAGAACTGGGCCATGCTCGCCTCGCTGGTCGCAACCTGCAAGATGTCCGGCGTGAACCCGGTCGACTACATCGCCGACACCCTTCGCGCCATCCTCGACGGTCACCCAAAAAGCGCCATCGAGGACCTCATGCCTTGGCGCATCAACCAGCCGTCAAGCATCGCCGCATAGGGCAACGATCTCGCGCTTACGATCGGCGTTGTGCCGACCAGATGAAGGAGAGCCAGAGATGCCCTGTTATGCTGCTCTTGACGTCGCCCAGGAGACGACCGCGATCTGCGTTGTGGACGAAGAAGGCCGCATCCAGACCGAGAAGAAGTTGCCGACCTGCCCCGATGCGATCGCCGGCTTTCTGGCGCGTGCAGCGCCTGGCCTGGTGCGGGTCGGAATGGAAACCGGCCCCTTGGCGGTCTGGCTGTGGAATGAGTTGGCCGCGCGGCAGCTGCCCATCATCTGCCTGGATGCGCGTCACGCGAACGCCGCTTTGAAGATGCGCCCCGTCAAGACGGACCGGAACGACGCCGCAGGCCTTGCCCAGATCGTGCGCACCGGCTGGTTCAAGCAGGTGCGCATCAAGACCCGCAGCAACTACCAGATCCGCTCGCTTCTCACGGCTCGCGAGACGCTGGTGCGCATTCGCGTCAAGATCGAGAACGAACTGCGCGGGCTGTTGCGCACCTTCGGCGTGCTGTTCGGCAAACGCGTCGGCAGCTTCACAAGGCGCGCCGGAGAAATCATCTCGGGCGAGCTTGATGCCGCGCCCGAGATGCGTCTGGTTGCCGAGGTGCTGATGAAGGCGCGGGCCTCGACCCTGGACCAGATCAAGGGGCTCGACCGGCGCTTGTCTGCCATTGCCCGGGAAACGCCCATGGTGCGCCTGTTCATGACCGCGCCCGGCGTGGGCGTGATCACGGCCTTGTCCGTCGCTTCGGTCTTCGACGATGCGGCGCGCTTCAGGCGCTCCTCAAGCGCGGGGGCCTATCTCGGCCTGACACCCCGGCGTTACGAGTCCGGCGAGACAAGTCGTAACGGGCGCATCTCCCGGCAGGGCAATCAGCTGACCCGAACGCATCTCTACGAGGCGGCCACCACCCTGCTGACGCGCAACCTGCGCTTCAGCACGTTGAAGGCGTGGGGTATGAGGCTGGCCAGGGCATCCGGCTTCAAGAAGGCACGCGTCGCCGTTGCCCGCAAACTGGCCGTCATACTCCATGCCATGTGGAAGACGAACACCCCGTTCCGCTGGAGCGAGGCAAATGCATGACAACCAGGGAGCACGACTGACCAACTGACTTCACGAATGCGTCCTGCCGGGACGCATGGCCAGGATCAGGCCGGCCCTCTGAAGGCGGCGCTTCCACGAGACGCAGGGAAGGTGACCGCGAGGACCACTTCGGCCGATCCACCATCTGACGCCAACATGCAGCGACCAGGACCATCGACTGCGGAGAGAACCCTGAACCCGGCGAAGCGCAGACGTGAAACAGAAACCTTGACCAGAGCGATTAGAGAACCTCATTGGGGCAGGCCACTACCGCCTCCAGAGATTGCTGAGCATCTTCGCCAAGCCATGCTCGCCTAGGGACGCGCCAAGCTATACAACCCATTGAGTGGAAGGGAAATCCCATGAGTTAGGATGCGCTGCGCCATGCGGCCGCCAGCTAGCAGTAAAGCCAGGATGAGGCACCTCGAACCTCGGTTCGTTCCGTCCTGAGCCTGAGCAAAGTCGATTGTAGCCTACATGCGAGGCTGTTAGAGGAGCGCCACAACCTTCGGGTTCAAGGTTCGACGCAGGCCACCATGACCGACATTTATTCAAGACCGGGAGAAGCGGAACTCGATTTTTCGGAGTTCTTTCGCACGGTTTGGAAGGGCAAATGGATAATCATGGCATCCATGGTCGTGGCCGTGATGCTGGGCGGCTACTTTCTTGTAAATTCTCCGGAAGAATACACGGCTGAGGCAGTTTTCGCCTTAGAGGAACGCGACTCCCTTCAGGCTCCCTCGTCATATGGAGACGCGGCAAACTTGTTCCTCGGCGAAAGCGGGGATGATCAGGGTATATTCGATCGGCTTGAGGGACGGGATTTCATCCTTCGGCTGGCGAATGATATCGACCTTGAAAATGATGAATATCTTAACCCGCCCCCCCAAGAGCCCCCGTTACTAAGTATTGCCGGGGTGATGTTCCGGGCAGGGCTGTATGAACCCGGGCAACGCGATGCCGACGATACGATCGTGTCTGCATATCGCCAGAATGTGGAGCTTTCAGAAACCAAAAGCAAGTCGATAAGGGTGTCCGTAAGTCACGCAAATCCGACGCAAGCGGCCCGGATAGCCAACGCCATTGTTCACCGTGCAATAGGCGAAATCGAGGACGAAGAAAAGGTATCCCACCGCAACCAGCTCAACTATCTTTCCGAGCAGCTGGCGGATTCTTTGGAGGAGGTGGAGGCTGCAAAGAATGCCGTTGCCGAGTCCTCGATAAACAACGGCCGTGTCTCTCTGGATCTGCTGAAGCGCGAAGAGCGCATTGCCGAAGCCAATTACAATGCGCTTGTGGAGCAGGTCAGGATGAAGTCTCTGACCGTGGGCTACCCCGGAGAAGGGGCGAAGATCTACCAGCTGGCAGCTCCGCCGCAGGCGCCATCATCTCCCAACCCGCCTATCATCATCGCCGTCAGTCTCGCTTTGGGGGCGCTTCTCGGAATAGGTCTTGCATTATTGTTCGTGCGTTGGCGCGGAAAGGTGCATTCCGTATCGACTATTTCCGGAATGACCGGAGCGCCGATAGTCGCAAGGACATCCGCATTGCGGAAGCTGCGCCGGCCATCGCGGCTTTGGCGCGCCGAAGAGTATGACAAGGTCGGCGATCCCGCGTTGCTTGAACTGGCAGCTGCGGTCCTGTCTGCAGAAAAGAAGATCGTTCTTGTTGCCTCGACGGGACTGCGGATCTCACCTCTGCCCGTTGCTCTCTGGTTGGCAAATACCAGCACGGCGCATGGTCGTTCCGCAGCCCTTATGCTGCTGGGTGTTTCTCCGCCATCTTCTTCGACGGCATCCTCCGGACAGGAAATCGCGGATGACAGGTTTGGCAAAGTCGACGTGCTCTATTCGCGGTCTCGGAACTCGTTGGATGCTCTTTCGTCGTTGAGGAAAGCTGGAATGATGATCGAGGATGATTCCAGCCACGACATCCTGATCCTGGTCGCTTCGTCAAGATATGCGACAACTGCTGCGCGGGCTCTGAGCCGGGCTCATCCGTTTTCCATTCTTGTCACGCAAGAGGGATATTCCCACCGCAACGTACTCGAGCGGATAACGAAAGCTACAACGGTCGACGCTGTTGTCAACCTGCAGTGAGATTGATGATTTCATGCTCTAGCGCCAATTCTGGAAAGTCCGCCAAACATGTCCTGCGTTCAGCAGCGGAAGGGCGAATGAATCGCGGATCGGCACAGGGCATGTTGCCTGCACCTGTTGCTGAAACCCCACGTGTGACAGCTTCAGCCAAGGATTGGTATGCATGATGTGGGCATTTCGCCCCTGTGTCGAGGGAAATTATTACTGCGGCGACAATGCCGTTCCACACGCGGAGCCAGATCGATGAACCTGCGGCGATCAGCACGCGCCCTGTATGATCAGGTGAGGAATGACACATTCGATTTCCTCGCCGCTGAGCCAGTCCGGCCGCTTCGACGGAAGTTGCTGCAAGCGATCGGAAAGCCGCCGCTGCTGCTCGGGATATTTGAGGAAAGCGCGGACGAAAGCTATGTGATTGCCGGACCGGCGGGGTCAACCACCATAAAACCCGTTCCGGTCGGTGCTGTTCCGCAGCCAAGGGAATCCGCCTTCGCGCCTGTCAGGGCGCACATAATCCCTCATGCGCTGACAAGCCCCTATGTCTCGGGTGTCATACGTGGCAGTTGCCTCCTGTTGCCGTCCCAGCTCATCCGCGATAGGAGCAGGATCCGGACGCATGGCGGCCCTCTTTTCCATTTCGAAAAAGGTCATGCGCTTGCACGGCAGCGATCCAGCATTGAAATCCCAGAAGGTATTCTGGTTGGAGGTGCGGGCGCTTTCAACTGGTACCATTTCATCGTGGAATGCTTGCCAAAGGCTCTGCTGGCTTCCAGGCTCCCGCAGGGATTTGCTTCGCTGCCGCTGTTGGTGCCGATGGAATGCAGAACCATCCCGTCCTTTTCAGACGCCTTGGGGCTGTTCTCAGAATCGAGAAGAATAATTTATCTTGCACCCGACCAGATTGCTCATGTAGGGCGGCTCGTCGTATTCGATGACGTCAGCGTAGGGCCTTTCAACCTGACGCAAGGATCTTGGCCAATTGTGGACGATTACAGCCAGCACGATGATTTCATGAAAGAGTATTTTCACGAATTTCGTTCGCGGTTGCTGGATGAGGCCGGTGAGCGTGAGCCGACAAAACGCTTTTATCTGGCGCGACCCCGCTTGAGAAGGAATTACAATCAGGATGAACTGATGGACATTGCCGGCCGCTTTGGTTTTGTTCCACTAGGGCTAGAAGGCCTGACTTTGGCCGAACAGGCGAGACATCTGTCCGAGGCCGAGGCGCTGGTTGGCCCCTCCGGCGCGGCATGGACCGGCTTGGCATTCTGTCCGGCGGGCGTTAGGGGGATCAGCTGGCTTCCAAAGGAGTATGAGCAATTTTCGTCGTACGCCAGTTTGGCCCATCTTCTTGGGCATCGCCTTCATTTCCTTACTGTGGCGACCGAACGACCACTACGGAGCAGTGCGGATGCCTATGAACAAAGTTATGCCTTGAATACCATACAGTTTGAGGATGCTCTTTGGCGGGTAATGGGGGATCTCAGCGCCATGGATGCCATCCGGCGTCCTTCGTGACTGAGAAAACCCTGTCGACGAAATGAACTCGTCTGCGGCTGCGATCGAACTGCGTCAGGCGGAAGCGCAAAGATGAAAGAATGGCGACGCTCATGGAATCGTCTCGATCAGTTGTCGGAATCGGCCATTCCCCTAGTACTGCTCGCGGGCACACTGATGGGCAGCAGATCTCCTTCGTTTTGCTGGCTTATAATCAGGAGAGGTTTATCCGTGACGCCGTAGAAAGCGTTCTTGCCCAGGATTACGGATGCCTGGAGATAATCCTTTCCGACGACGCATCGACTGACGCGACCTTCGAGATCATGAGCGAGATGGCCGCAGCCTATCACGGCCCTCATAAAGTGACCCTCAGAAGGAACGTCACCAATCTCGGTCTGATAAACCATCTTGTTTCCGTCATTGAAGTCACAACCTCGGAATACATAATCGCGGCAGCCGGGGACGACATATCCGAAACGCATCGCGCAAGCGCAATCGCTCGGATTCTTGAATCCCGCCCTTTCCTGGTGTGCTCCGGTTATTCCACCATCGATCTTACCGGGCGTCCCGTTGCGCATGAGCGCAGTGATGAGGACATGCTTTCCGGAGACATCAGGAGAATCGCAGTGTCCACCGCGCTGTATGTCGGTGCGACGGCTGCGTGGCACAGGGATCTTTTCAGGATGTTCCCGCCGATCTCACGCCAGGGCAGTTATGAGGATCTTGTGCTTGGATACCGCGCCGCGTTGCTGGGGCGCATCGAGTACATTCCGGAAAGTCTTGTCCGCTATCGCGTTGGTGGGGGCATGACAACGACGCGTACGGACTGGAAGAAGGCTGCGCAAAGAACCGCAACCGCAAGAATTTCCTCTCTTCAGCAAAGATTGCTGGATACGCGGCACTTTTCTCCTGACCGAAACGATCTCATTAAGAGAATAGAGAACCAGATCAAGATAGAAAGGGCAATCCTTGCGCTCTCCTCAAATCATCGAGATTTTCTGCGTCTTTATTCGTGGAATCCGAAAGTAATACGGTATTTGTCGAAAGTGGCCGCTAGAAGGCTGAGGCGGTCGTTCCTTTCGCATGTGAAAGGGGGCGAGATGCGACATGAGCATGGCCGCACAACATAAATCCCCTGCTCGAACCTTCCTCGCAGTCTGGATCAGCATCCTTCTTCTCTACTCGGTAATAGACGCGCGCTGGATGCCCTATCCTAACGGCATGCACATTGCCTATTTTTCCTTGTTCTTTTTCTGCTTCGGCTGGGGCGCCATCCTTTACAATCTTTTCCCCCGGTCGGCTGCCGTTGAGAAAAATGTCACTGTCCGGCAGCAGATTGTAGCGTATTTCTCCTCGCGGCAGGCGAACTGGCGGCTGCGTGTCGGCCTTGCTGTCTTTGGAACAGTGTTTCTGGCTGAAATAGCTGCTGCCGGAGGACTTCCGTTGTTGTCGTTCATGGGTATAGGGGCAGAGATAAATTATACTGATTTCGGCCTTCCCGGCGTTCACGGAATACTCAATTCCCTGTATTATGCGATCTTTTTGCTGGTTATCGTGAACAAGCAGATGCGGCCCTGGAAACGGCGGATCCTGCTCATCTCCTTGATCTTCTATCCTGTCGCGATCGTCAGTCGGCAGGTGTTGATGAGCGCCATGATCCAAGCCACTCTGATGGCCTATCTCAGCAGCACCAAGCCTTTTCGCGTCATCATGCGCGGAGTACTGGGATTCGTGGCCCTTATCTTCCTTTTGGGTTGGCTGGGGGATCAGCGGTCCGGGGCTGATGTCATCCGAGAACTGTCGGGGCTGGATGATGCGGTATCCGAGCGGGTTCCCACCGCGGCCCTCTGGCTCATGACCTATATCCTTTCGCCCATAGCAAATGTCTTCAACAATGCGCCTTCGTGGGACGGCTACGATCTGTATCCTTTTCTGTCCGGCCTGTTGCCTACCGTATTCCAGGGGATCATCGACGCGACGCGGGGTGAATTGCAGATCGATCTGGTGGATCCGCGGCTGAATGCCGGGTCCATCTTCATTCATATATCCCCATTCCTCGGTTATGCCGGAGTGACGATTCTCGGCGCGGTTCTCGGCTTCGCGCTCGAGGGTTGCCGTCTGGGGAAGTGGGTTGCTCCGGGCAGCTTCAAGCCGTTCATCTACGTGATTGCCACGCATGGCGTGGTCCTGTCGATGTTCGACAATCTGCTGGTCCATATCGTTTTCGTGGTGGAATACCTGTTCATTCGGCTTATCGTAGGCAGGGCGCCTCGCCGCTCGGCACCAAGCGTACTCCCTGCTACCGCCGCAAGAGCGCCCAGCCGAGTCTGAGGCGCTCTGCCAGTATCTCAGGCAGAGATCGGCGTTGGGCGGAATTGCCGGTTATCGAGGCTGTTGCAGCATGACGGCGGTACAGGATGAAAGGCTGCCTCGATACGGCCAGCCGTCCCCGTAGCGCGCTGCGTATCGACAACCACATATCATGGGGCACTTTCGGGGGGAACGGCATACTCTTCATGACGAAGTCACGTCGGCAAGCCATTGTCGCACCGATCACCGTCGGACGGATGAACAGGCGCAGTGCTGAAAATCGCGCTTGTCGTGCCGCAAAGAAACTCGGCTGCAGCAAGACGAGATCCTGATCCACCAGAACAGCATCGCCGCAGACGCAATCAGCATCCTCAAGGACGGCAAGTGAGCTTTCGATGCGTTGGGGCAAGCACACGTCGTCTTGGTCCGAAAAAAAGATGAACTGCCCCCGGCTCGCGCGGATCGCGCGCTGAAAGTTTCCCTGGTACCCCAGCCGCGGCCCCGGAGGCAGAAGATGGATCCTGGGGTCGGTATACGCGGCCACGACCATGCGTGTTTCGTCCGTTGAGCCGTCATCCGAGATGACGATCTCGTCATCCGGGCCAAGCGCGGCCAGCAGGCTGTTTATCTGCTCGGTGAGATATCGCGCGCCGTTATAGGTCGCCATCACTACGGTGATACGGATACGCTGCATGAAGGATGCCTTTGAGGCCGGCCGCTTTGCGGTCACGGGTTTCTGCGCTACATATCCCAAGGCGCCGCTTGTTTCCAGCTTGGACGACGGCAGGGATATTCAACCGATTGGATGTCCGGCGCACATTTCCTGACTTGCCTACAAAGCCTCGCAGCCACCCCGTGACAGGCTTGCCGCTTACTGTTAGGAGAGCCTCCCCGACGAGGCTTTGCCTTTTGCGCGCGAGGCGCTACGGGATATGGGCATCTGAACAAGGAAGGCAGATAGCCATGATCCTGCCACGCGTCGCTGTCCTGCTGGCGTCCTATAATGGTTCCGCCTTCATTCGCGAACAGATTGACAGCATCCTGGGTCAAAAGGACGTGCATGTTCACGTGTTCGTTTCGGATGACGGCTCAACCGATGATACAGTCGGGCATGTGGCCGCCTATCCAGGAGAATCCGTCACACTGCTGCCGGCGGTGAAATCCGGGGGACCGGCGCAGAACTTTTTCCGCCTGCTGCATGACGCGCCCTGGGGGGAATTCGATTTCGTCGCCCTGTCCGATCAGGACGATATCTGGAACGCCGACAAGCTGTCGCGCGCCTGTGCCATGCATCGCGCCTGCGATCTGGCGGCTTATTCCAGCAACGTCACCGCCTTCTGGCCGGATGGCCGGCGCAAACTGATCCGCAAGGCGCAGCGGCAGCGGCGAATGGATTACCTGTTTGAAGCCGCGGGTCCGGGCAACACCTATGTTCTGTCCGTTCCCTGCACCAGCCTCATCGTCGCGCGGCTTGAGGCAGCTTCACCCGCGCGGGTCGGGAACATCGCCCTGCATGACTGGCTGTTCTACGCCATCATCCGCGCGCATGGATTGCCCTGGTATATCGACCCGCGCCCGTCGCTCGATTATCGTCAGCACCAGGCCAATGTCGTGGGCACCGGGCATAGCCTGGGGCGTGTCCGCAAGAGATTCGGCATGCTCATGGGAGACTGGTATATGGACCAGCTCGGCACTATTGCTGAAATCGCGGGCATAACCGGACCCGAGATCGATTTCATCCACGCGCCTTCCCCGGCCGGGCTTACTCATATGCTGCGCCACCTAGGGGACTATCGCCGCAAGAAAAGCGAGGCGGCTGTTCTGGGCCTGGCCTTTGCCCGCCATGCCTTCAGGTCAGGCTAGCAATCCCGGCAAAGGTTCTGGCAGGGATTACGGATCCTGTCCCTGGAGCGTCATATCTTGCTCCGCACAGGCCAGCCAATCGCGGCGAAGAACGACGACAACAGATTGGCAAGCCGGCCCTCGGAGCCGATCTTGATCAGGACGACCCGCAGTCCGGCAATGCCGCCCGCCAGCGCGAACAGAACCCCGGTCCAGGCCGCGGCGAAGGGCGCGCTGTAGGCGAGAACGAGCATGACTGCGGACAGCGTCAGGTGGCCGAGAAGGAGGACGGCGGACAGGGGCGCGAAGCGGAAGCCGTTCAGCTTGTGCGCGATTGCCCAAGAGATCAGAAGGTAGATCAGAAAGGCCAGCGCGAAACCGACACCGGCCATTTCCAGCCCGAACAAAGGCAGTCCGATCCAGATCATGCTCAGGAACACGGCATTCCAGCTCAGTTCCGTAAAAAGATAGATCCGGGACCGCCCTGCAGCCACCAAGGCGAAGCTGAGCGGCCAGCTTGCAAGCTTCAGAACATTACCCAAGGATTGCCATTGCAGCATCTCCGCCGCTGGGACGAAGTCCTTGGAATAAAGCAACTCCATCACCCAGGGGGCAAGCCCGGTCAGCGCCAGCAGGATTGGTCCCCCAAGGGCAAGGCCGATCTGCATCTGATCATTCATCAATCGATTGGTCTGGTCAGGATCGTGGATCACCTCGACAAGACGCGGATAATAGTCCGCCCCCATGGCCGTCAGCAGGAAGCCAATATAGGTCATTCCGATGGCCCAAGAGGCGGCGAACAGACCAGCCTCATCAAGTCCCAGGCTGCGTGTGATCAGGCCGCGCACCATCAGCAGTGTGGCCTCGGAGGACAATCCCGCCAGCATGAAGACCAATCCGAGCGCCGCCATGGGCTTCCAGACCGTCCAGATCATGCGGACCGTCCAATCCCGATCCTGTGGCGAAGGAAGACGGCGGGCGAACCAGCGTGCCACCAGAACCGAAGTCGCCGGCTGGGCAATCACAAACCAGATCAGTCCGTCTTCGCCACGCAACCAGACTGCGAAGACACCGACCAGCGTTCCCACCAGCGCCGAAATGACTGTGACCCAAACCAGATCCCCAATCCGGCGCAACCCCTGCAACAGCGCGGTCTGCGAAGCAGAAAGCAGGGTGAGCAGAACCGCGATCCCGACAAGGCCGACTTCGGTTGAATGCCCCTCGCCACCGCTGAGCCACCGCGCCAGAGGCTCGCGCAGGAACCAGATCACCACCATGGCGAGAACGCCCAGAATCAGACTGGCGGCGAACAGCACCTTGCGGACACGACCAAGAACGGCGGGGTCGTTCCTTGCGGCTGCGATCTCGCGCACACCGCTATTGCCCAGACCGAGGCCGGCGAGAGTAACGGCCATGCTATGCAGGTTGTTGTAGACTGCCAACAGGCCAATCCCTGCAGGGCCGATCATCAGCGCAAGCAGCTTCATCCGCAGCAGCAAGATCAGGATATTCATGGCCTGAGCGCCACCGATCTGTAGCGTTGACCGGATCATGCCTCGCGAGGAGGACATCAGGCGATAGGCCTGTCCGGGACGCTGCCCATTGTACGCCGTTCGGGCAAGCGGTTCAGTCTGAGCCGGTGGAGAAAATGGCGGAGGCTGAAAATACACAGCCGCTGAGACAAAGTGACGGAGAAAAAGACACGGATCGTCGCGGCCCTGCTCTCTCTCTCCAGAATGGAGGTCATGGGCATAGCACCCGAGGCGAGCTACAGCGAGGCTGTCCCGGTCTTGGGCAGGCTGATCTGCAGCCAAGCCTGCCCGTCATTGCAGAGCCTCGACCACCCGCCGGGCATCCTCGGGCGACAGATGCGGCCCCATGGGCAGGCTCAGCACCTCCGCCGCCAGTTGCCGTGCCAATGGTAGAGATTGCGAGGCAATCTCCAGGTCTGCATAGGCCGTCTGCATATGCGGCGGGATCGGATAGTGGACCAGCGTGCCGATGCCGGCCGTCGAAAGCCGCTGCTGCAGCCCGTCGCGGTCCCGGCTGCGCAGCACATAAAGATGCCAGACCGGATCGGCCCATTCCGGTACATGCGGCAGGATGTACCCGCTGTCCTTCAATCCCGCGGAATAGATCGCCGCGATGGCGCGACGGCGCGCGGTCCATTCCTCCAGCCGGGTCAGCTTGACCCGCAGCACCGCTGCCTGGATCGGATCGAGGCGGGAGTTCACCCCCTTTTCGTCGTTGACGTACTTTTGGCGGCTGCCGTAGTTGCGCAGGGCCTGAAGCCTTTCGGCCAGGTCGGCGCGGCTTGTCGTCACCGCGCCGGCGTCGCCCATCGCGCCGAGGTTCTTGCCGGGATAGAAGCTCCAGCAGACCAGATCGCCATGCGCGCCAATCCGCTTGCCCTTGTAGGCGGCGCCATGGGCCTGGGCTGCGTCCTCGACCACGAAGATTCCACGGTCGCGGGCCAGGGCAAGGATCGGGTCCATGTCGGCAGGCTGGCCGTAAAGATGGACCGGAAGGATGGCTCTTGTTGCCGGCGTGATCGCCCGGGCGATCCGCTCGGGATCGATGTTGTGGGTCGCGGGATCAGGTTCGACAGGAACGATCCTCGCGCTAACGGCCGATACCGCCAGCCAGGTGGCGATATAGGTGTTCGAGGGCACGATGACCTCATCCTCTGGCCCGATGTCCAGCGCGCGCAACGCAAGGATCAGGGCGTCAAGGCCATTGGCCACCCCCACCGCATGCTGCGCGCCGCAGAACGCGGCCCACTCCGTCTCGAAGGCTTCAACCTCGGGGCCGAGGACATACCAGCCGCTGTCGAGCACGCGCGCGACAGCAGCGTCGATTTCCGATCTGAGTTCGAGATAGGCAAGGCGCAGATCAAGGAAGGGAATCATGCAGTATATCTCCCGTGTTCTCTAAACACCGACCTGATCCTCCCTAAAATCAGCAATCTAAACATTTTTATTTGCCTGACCCTCAGCTTTGCAATAATTGTTTCAGCAGAGCGTTGCGCTCCTATTTTCTTGGCAGAGCTTCGCAAATCTATCCGAAACCTTTTGAAGTGTGTGTTGAATTTTTCTTGCGCCCTATAAAAATCCGATCCGCTCACAACCATCTGTAACTCTGGAAGTACTTCAAGGACACGAGCTAAGGCGTTTCTCTTTGACAGTAAGACGCGCCAAATTGCCGCATCGGTGAGTTTATAGCTCTCCGCCAAATGCATTAACCGGTCAATGGTGTCGAGACTCTCAATCACCTTCAGTGATGGGCGTGTTGTGACGGAATTGTAATTCATGCAATAGTAGTATTTTGCTGATCCCGTCAACACCACCTTGGATTTTACCATCATGAGTCGGGAGAAATATTCATCACTGTCGTACGAATTAAAAAAGCTTAAAGATTCTTCTGCTCCCGCCAACACAAGTTCTCTTTTCCACATTCCAAGAGCGTGGAGGCGCCAAGGGAATGTTTCTACAAATGCACCCATGCCAGAAAGCGATTGCCCTACCGCGAATCCATTTCTGGAAAAGTGGGAGTAAAATTGATTCGGCCCTATCTCTCTGTGCATATCGCACAAAATGGTATCTGCGCCAGTGCATTCAGCTTCATGCTTCATCGAGGAAACAAAATCTGGCGAGATATAATCGTCGTGGTCTAGGCCAGCAAAAATGTACTTGCCAGTCCCATTTTGCATGGCGCGGAGTCTGGCAAGCGGAGCGCCAGAGTTATTCTGCGAAATAACGTTAATCCGACGATCTTTGTCTGCATATTGCCTTAAGATGTCGAGGGTTCCATCTGAGGATCCGTCATCTACACAGATCAGCTCCCAAGATTCACAGTCTTGGGAAAGAACAGATTCTATTGCCCTAGAGACCAGCTCACTCCCATTGTAAACTGCCATGGGAATTGTAAGGAATGGAGTATTCGTGTTGGATTGCATGACTTAGATCCCGGCGCGATACGCCTCTACATACGGACAGCATCAATAAAAGAATTATAATTTCGATAATAGTCCGCCTCGTCATAGCGATGCGAGGCCAGAACCATGCAGACCGCGCCTTGGCTGAAGGCGTCCATCTCTCGCCAGACCATGCGGCTGATATAAAGACCTTTGCGCGGGTCCCGCAGCCAGTATTCAGTTTTTTTTGTACCGTCGTCGATCTTCATGCGGAAGCTGCCGGACAAAGCGAAGACGATCTGTTCCAGTTCCTTGTGCGCGTGGCCGCCACGCTCGGCATCCACCGGGACATTGTAGAGATAATAAACTCTGGCGATGTCGAAGGGGACATGCTCGCCGCCCTCGATAAAGGTCAGATCGCCACGTGGATCGTGGATCTGTGGCAGGTCGAGCATACGGGCAAAGCCCTTGGCGGTTTCACTCATCTGGTTGCTCTTGTAACGTTTTCTAGATGCGAGGTCCGGTCGCGAAGGAAAGTCTCGCGCGCGTAGATGAAGAAGATGTCCTGGGAGTTCGCGCTGGTTTCCGTCATGCCGAAGCGGCGGTAAAAAGCCTCGGCATGGGTGTTGGCCCGGCGCACGTCGATCAGCGCATGGGACATGCCCGGCAAATCAAAACCCGCGCCGAAAGACAGGACCGCACTTTCCAGCGCCGCCTTGGGAGGCTTGTTCGCATCGAGGATCCAGCTTCCCCAGGTGAAGTGATCCGCCTTGATGTCGTACAGCCGGACCACCCCGCAGCGCGTAGCATCGTCGCGACGTTCGATCACGTAGTAATATTCCTGTCCCGCGGCTTCACGGGCCTTGTAGGCTTCAATCCAGCGCCTCTGGTCTTCGGCTGTGCCGCGGACTTCCGAAAGATGCCGGTTGTAGGCGGGGTCGATGCGCAATCCATGGACGTATTGTGCATCCGCCGGCTGGATCAGCCGCAGGACTAGGCCGGGCCCTTCTAATCTTTTCATGAATTCCGGCATTTGGTTCTTCCTGATTTTTTCGGATCCACTGGATCTGGCGCTTTCATCGCAGTTCGATCCGCAGCCGCCTGAGTGCCTGGCGGAACTGGGACAATATGAGGTTGCTTGCGGCTCGTCGCGCCCTGTATTGCGAAAGGAACCTTAGCAGAAGGACATAAGATACCCCGTAGGCTGCGAAGCAGAGAGCAAGGGCGACCAGCGCCGCGTCCCTGTTGTCCGTCAGTCTGGCGCCAAGCAGCGGCGACACGATGACGGCCGGTAGAATGCAGAGCGTCGTCAGCGCGTTCGCCAGCGGCCGTACCTTGCGGCCACTGGTGACTATCTCGATCCCCCGGCGGACGATCTGATGAATGTGGAGCCTGTCGGGCTTGCCCAGGGGCGCCCGAAGAATCATGCGCCTGACAATCGTGACGGTCAGTTCGGCAGTGGGCCAGAATATTATCAGGATTATTGCGGCGACATTTAAGGACGCCGCAGCCGCGGACAACATGACCGCGATCCACATAAGAATGTGACCGATGAAATAAGCTCTGCCATCCGAGGAATATTTTCCCCTTCGGCCAGTTCATCACCGAAAATCCAAATATCGCGGCGGCCAGCAGCAAGGAGGTCGTGCCGATGGCTGCCTGGCCGTGCACGTTCGCCGCCGAGGCGAGGGCGATGGCCGTTGATATGTCCACGGTCGAGGATAGCCCGTTCATCCCGTCAATCAGGTTGAAGGCATGCGTGTAGGCCGCAGACAGCAGGATCGTCAAAAGCACCGCGACCGGGGGCAGGGCGCCAAAGATCAGGTCGAGCGCCTCGATATCCAGGCGCGTGATCGCGGTCTCGGACAGAACGAGGGCCGCGGCCGCGGCGATCATCGAGGCAACAAGGCGCCGCCGCGCGCTGACATTCCCGGACAAATCCTCCCACGCTCCGACCAGAAAGACGATCAGCCCCGACCAGATCAGCACGAATTCCTGGCCGCTGAGCCCCGTGGCCAGAACCGCCCCCAGGAAGCTGACAAGGATCGCGAACCCGCCAAGTCGCAGAACGTCCGTAGTGTGCGATGCCTGAACTGCCCCAAGATCGCTTTGCCTCATCCGAATGCGCGACCGTCCCTCTTTCCCGGCGAGCAGATACGAAAGCATGCCCGAGATGACAGCCGGCAGGACGAGCAGACCGAGCTGATGGGAATGCCAATCTACAGACATATCTGAGCCTCATAGACCTTCACGAACGGCGCACCGCTATTGTTCGACTCGTGCAATGGCCGAGTCTTGGCGCGCTGGCAACATCTGTTCTGAACCGCGCCGGGTTTGCCGGAGGCTCCAACTCCTGAGTAGGCTGGAGCATCATGAGCAAGACGACGAACAAGGTTAGCTGTTCCATCCCGGATGATCACATAGACGCTCGCCGGACGTCCTTGTTCATGGCAAGATCGATCCTGGGCGCCGTCCGGGAGGGGAGCCGATCATGCTGATCTCTCTGCACAAGCAAGCGACGACGACACCGAAGATCCGGGCCGCGATCCAGGCGAGCCCGGAGCCGGCCTGGATCGTCGCCGAACGCTACGGCATCTCGGAACAGACGGTCTGGAAATGGCGCAAGCGCGACAGCGTCCATGACCGGAGCCACACGCCGCACCGGCTTCAGACCACGCTCACGCCGGCGCAGGAGGCCGTGGCGGTTGCGCTGCGCAAGTCCTTGCTGCTGCCGCTCGACGACCTGCTCTCGGTGGTGCGCGAGTTCCTCAACCCGAACGTCTCCCGCTCGGGGCTCGCCGAGCGTCGAAAGCCCAGCCCCAAGATCAGACGCAACCTGACGTCTCGTCAGACCGCTGGTGAGCGCAATGCAAACCGCATCCCGCTTGAACTCGTCGCCGTGTGTCGCTGCCATATCCTGTCTCCTTTGGTGAGAGCATCGCTCTCAGAAGACCGGAACAAAACCGGGGCAGATCCACTCGCATTCGCGCCTGTATCAGTTCCGCAGAACCTGGATTGTTGCATATCCCAGGCCCGGCCCGATCCACTGGCGCGAGACGCCGGCAGAGGGCAGGTAGCTGTTCTCGAAGCGCAGCCCGTGGCCCTCGCAGCGTTCAATCCTGACGCCGGCATTCGGGCCGGGGCCGATCCGGCAAGTGAACCGGAGCGGCCGTTCCAGCCCGTCGCCGCTGTAATAACGCATGACCCGCGGCGCGGTCCCCGACCGGCCGGCGGCGATGAGGGCGGCGGACTGTTCCGCCTCGGCCACCGACAGATCGTTGCCCAGCCCCCGCGTTCCAGTCAGCATGAAGCCGCGCATGAGGAGCGCCTCTGCATTCTTGGTCATGTAGGTCCGCATTCCCCGGTTCTCGCCGGTCATGGCCAGGACCTGCGTGGTGCCGAGCTGCTCCAGGCCGACCAGGATCAGCGGACCGGGATTGATCGCCAAGGCCTCGGCCGCCATCGTCTGCGGATCGGGGGCCGCTTGGGGCTTGGCCGGGGCCTGCCGCTGGGCGATCACCGCGCGTGTCAGCGCGCCGCCGATCCCCGGTCCCCTACTTGCGTCGCCCTGGGCCGAGCCGCCCGAGCAGCCTGCGGCCATAAGAGGCAGGGCCAGCGCCAGTGCGGCGCCCCGGATCATGCCGTTCATCGCCAGAACCTCCCCCAGCCGTCGTACATCTTCGTCGCATGGCTGTCGCGGACCGTGTCATAGAGCCGGTCCTGCACCCGCACCCGGCGCCCGCCGTCGCGGTTGAGCGAGCTGATGGTGCCCCCCACCGTGCGCTTGGAGGGCGTGCCGAGCGCAAAGGACAGCGGCACCCGGATGGTGATGCCCTTGTCGAACGAGCCCTCGCCGAATTCCTCGGACGACAGATCGGTCTTGGTGGCATAGGCGCCGACCGACCAGCCGCTGGCGAACTCGCGCGTGATGGTCACCGTCGCGCCGTCGTCGCCGGCCAGGTAGCGGCCGACGTCCAGCTGGCCGACAAAGCCGCCACCGAACTCGTAATAGGCCGAGACATGGCCGGTGGTAACCTCGTAGTCGAGGAACTCGAAGGCGTCTCGATAGTCGCGCTTGCGGACGCGGTTGATCTCGGCCCCCAGAGCGAGGCGCGAGTTGACCGGCTTCCACAAGGCCTCGCCCGAGACGCCGCCATACATGTTTTCCAGCAGTCCGACCGTGACGCGGGTGTAGACGGTCTCGGTCGGGCGCGCGTTCCAGTTCAGCGTCAGCTCGGGCACCCGGGGCTTGTCATTGCCCGAATACATCCGCCCGTCCGAGCGGACGCGGTAGACGCCGTTGTTCCCCTCGGCGATCTCCTCGTCGGAGAGCGCGAGGTAGTCGTCCACTGACAGGGCGCCCGGCGCGTCCTGATCGGCATTGCCGAACAGCCTCTGCCGAAGCGTCCCGTTCAGGGTCAGACCGGGCAGGATCTCGTAGGTGGCCGTCGCGGTGGCCCCGACTTCATAGCGCAGCGGCTCATCCGGATCGAACAGCCCGGTGCTGAGCGAGGGCCGGATCGACCACTGGAAGCGCGGCGCGATGCCCGGGCTCTGCACCAGCCCGGCGGGGCGCGGTTCGGCGTCGGTCATCACTGCGGCATTGGCGATGTGGCTGACCTCGGTGTTCTCCAGCCGCTCGACATCCGAGCGGCGCATCGTCACCGACGAGGTCGGCATGCCTTCCTCGACCGAGGTCACGACCAGCGTCTCGACGGAAGGCGGCAGCGCGCGGGTCATGAGCCGGGCGGTGCGGCCCACGGCTTCGGCCTGCTGGATGTAGCGGTTGTTGCGGATGCGGACCTCGGCCCGGTTCGCGGTCAGTACCATCGATTCCAGCGTCTGGCCTTCCTTGGCCAGCGCATCCCCCAGCGCCTTCTGGATCGCCGGTTGGGCGGTCGGGTCCGCCGTCCAGGTGCCGGCCCAGCCCTCGGGATCGGCCGCGACCGCGGGACGCGGGCGGACGGGCGCGGGGCCCTTCTCCAGACCCGAGGGATAGGGCGCCTGCCGCGGGTTCAGCGTCATGCTGGCGGTGAGCGCGAGCTGGTTGCCGCCCAGCAGGTAGGCGCCGATCTGGTAGTTCGGCCCGGCCTGGTAGCTCAGCCCAAGGTTCAGGTTGGTCTTCAGCGGCTCCTCGTCGCTGACCCAGTTCGCAGCAAGGCAATTGTCGGCATTGCCGGTCTCGCAGGCGTAATCGTCGCCGGAATACTCGGCCAGCAGGGTCAGCTTGTCGGTGGCCTGCCATTGGAGGTTGGCAAAGGGTGCGACCTCGCCGCGGAACCACCGGTCTGCCTGTAGCGCCCCACCCTCGTCGTCCAGCACCCCACCGCGCTCACTGAAAGGCGAGCCGATCCCGCCATCGCTGGCCAGCCGCCCCCAGCCCAGGCCCGCGCTGACCCGCAGCCGCGGCGACAGGGTCTTGGTGGCCACGATGTACTCAGCGCCGTAAAAGCCGGTGCCGATCGCGTCCTGAATGCCCACGGCCAGTGCCGGGCGCCAGCCGTTCTCGGCTTCGTCCAGCAGCGACAGGCGGAAGTCGAACGAGCGGTCGCGGACATAGCCGCGCCGCTCCCTGAGGCTGTCGAACTTGCCATAACGCAGCACCACCGAGGCCCGCGGCAGGATCTGGAAGCCCAGCCCGACCGCGTTGCCCAGTTCCGCATAGCCCAGCACCGCACTGAGCGTGGCATCGGGCAGCATCTCGGCGGTGGGCGTGTCGATGGCCCCCGGCAGCCCGTAGCGGTTCAGCGTCGTCCCGATCATCGGATCGGCGAAGCCCGCACCCGCCGGCACCAGCGCCATCACCGCAACCGGCAGCGCCGTCGCCAGCAGGCCGCGGGTCAGGGAGGATGGGCGGGGTTTCGTCATGCGGACTGGCGCTTTTCCACGTGCCGGAACGATCGCATCCAACTTCATGACTGACCCAGAATATTCTTCATCATTCGCCCTTGGCAGCTTTGGTGAGACTGGACTGTAGTAACCTCAAGGAGGCCCTAAGGCATCCCGTTTCTTTCAACGAGAACCAGAGCTCTTGGCATAGGCAACGGAGTGCCTACAGGTCTGAGAGGGTCTGGCCCACTCGAGACAGATGCGTCTCGCCACTCGTGGTCGATAAGCAATAAAAGCCTTGCCCGCAAGCAAACCAGCCGACCAAGCGCGGGAGGGCACTAGCACGGTTATCGGCCATGAGCAGGCGATTCAAGATGCCCAGAAGCTCGTTGCTTTGTCAAAATCTTGCGCCATGTTGCGTCTTTGTGCCCGGGATGTTGTAGCAGCTGGGTCGAGGCGCGTGGGGCGCAGCGGTTGCATAGTATGTCGAGGGTTCATGCCGATACGATCAAAACTGGCCCTCGGCCTGTCGTTGCTGATAGCAGTCGTGATTGCGGTGGCGACGATGACGCCGATCACGGCTCCGGAACTGCCGTCGTTTGAACACACCGACAAGATTTATCATGCGCTCGCCTTTGCCGGTTTGGCCTTCCCAGTGGCCCTGTTCCGTTCTGACTGGTTAATCTTAGCCATTCCAGTTTATGCCGCCTTTGGTGGCCTAATCGAGATTATCCAACCCTTTGTTGGACGAGAATGCAGTTATGTTGATTGGATTGCGGATCTGATCGGTCTTGGCCTCGGCATTGTTGTTGGTCTTGCGGTGACGGTAGTCGCGGGCGTGACCCGGCAGTTCCGACTGCGATCGCTACGTTTCAGGGCCGAGATGCGTTGATTTCAGTGCACCCGTGCGTTTTAGCCTCCCGCAAAGAGGTTTCCGACGGACGCCTCTTCGCAGGATAGTCATCTAGATCCACTCTCAGCTTGCGCGTTCAGAAAAGTGAGTGTCTACGCGCGCGACGGGCCTTCCAGCATAGGTTAGCTCGCCCATTCTAACAACGATCCGGCCATTGCCCAGATCGCGTTCAAATATGCCTTGGACAGAAATACAGCTGCCCACAGTGATGGTTCGAGTCATCCGCAATCCCCCGAATACTAGCCGTTCTATGGCTGTCCTGAGATCCGGCTGATAAGTTGAGGAGGTGTGAGATGCTAGCCT
>NZ_CP067229.1 GCF_016617715.1 Paracoccus sp. MC1862
TTATTAATTTCAAATAATTATAGGCTATGAACAGAGAACAAGAAGAATCCAGAACAAGGGAGGGGTTTCTTATCCACAGGATTTAAGAGCAGTTGGACCACTGGCTCTTGAAGACCTTACAAATTGGGACGCCTGACCCCTCTCACGTGCTGACAACACGACTGAAAGGCACGAAGGTTCAGTCTTGGACCCAAGAGGCACATGTTACGGTTCCTGAAGGCTCCACACTTGAAAGACCGAACTTTACCCCGATACCCTGCCGGTGCATGGTCGCCTGCACAGCAAGGAACAGGATCATGGACAGCGTTCTACCTCCCGTAGCACTGGACGAACTTTCCGTCCTCAGCCGCCGCGCCGCCACCGTGATCGAGCGGCTGCGCGAGCGGGTCTTCGCCCCCGGCACGCAGAAGCAGCTGGACTTGCGCTTCAATGTCCGCACCGCAGCCGAGATGGTCGGGCGGTCCGAAAAGGCGATCCGCGATGCCGAGGGCGACGGCCGCCTGCCATCCCCCGACAAGGACGAGGACACCGGCCGTCGCCGCGGCTATTCGCTGGCCGACATCGCCCGGATGCGCGAGGTCTTCGGCACCCTGCCGCATCGCGCCCCCGACGACCCGCCGCTGGTCCTGGCCGTGCAGAACTTCAAGGGCGGCGTGGGGAAATCTACGGTCGTCACCCATCTGGCGCAGTATTTCGCGCTCAAGGGCTATCGCGTCTGCATCATTGACTGCGACAGCCAGGCCTCCAGCACCGCCGTCTTCGGGCTGAACCCCGACGTGGACGTGGATGAGGAGGAAGACACGCTTTATCCCTTCCTGCGCCATGGCGGCCCCAAGACGCTGCATTACGCGCTGCGCGCGACCTACTGGCCGGGGATCGCGATCATCCCGGCGAACCTTGGCCTTTACGATGCGGAATATGAATTCGCGGCCCGGATGGCGCGTGACCCGGCCTTCATCCTCGACCGGTTGCGCGAAGGGGTCGACAGCATCGCGGACCAGTTCGATATCATCCTGCTGGATCCGCCGCCTGCCCTTGGGATGCTGTCCTTGTCGGTGCTGCGCGCGGCGAACGCGCTCTTGGTGCCTGCGCCGCCGAACAACATCGACTTCGCCTCGACCGCGCATTTCCTCAAGATGCTAGAGGCGACGCTGGCGGAACTCTCGCGCCACGGGGGCGAGCGGCAGTACAGCTTCGTCAAGATCCTGACCTCGAAGATGAACGAGCAGAAATCGGCGCATCAGGCGATCAAGCGGATGATGGACGCGGTCTTTGCGCAGGACATGCTGATGGCGGTGCTGAAGGACAGCGCCGAGATCGACAACGCCAGCGCCAACCTGATGACGGTCTATGAAATGACCGGCGCGGCCACGCGGACCGAGACGCACAAGCGCTGCCGTGCTTATCTGGACGCCGTAGGGCGCGAGGTCGAGTTGCTGGCCCGCAAGACCTGGCCCAGCCACCACCGCGATCTGCGCAAGGAGGGACTGCTGTGAGCAAGCGCCACGACGCGATCTTCGACGACCTGCTGCGTGACATGGATGACCCGGCTCCCACCGCGGAAAAGGGCGGGACCCGTTTCCTCAAGCGCTCGAACGCGCTGGCCGATAGCGGCACGCGCGAGGAAAAGGTGCTGCGCTGGGTCGATCCCGCCACCTGCGTGATGTGGGAACGCCACAACCGCGCCTATGACCTGCTGAACGAAACCAACTGCCGCGAGCTGATAGACAGCATCCGCGCGCAGGGGCAGCAGGAGTTCCCGGCCATCGTCCGCCGCCGTTCGGGCGACGGCGCGGAATACGAGGTGATCTGTGGCGCCCGCCGACATTTCGCGATCTCGTGGCTCAGGGCCAACAACTATCCGCAGTTCCGCTATCTGGTCGAGGTCCGCGATCTGACCGACGAGGAAGCCTTTCGCCTCGCCGACATCGAGAACCGGGACCGTGCGGACCTGTCGGATTACGAACGCGCCCGTGACTACGCCCGCGCCTTGGATCTTTACTACGGCGGCAAGCAGAAGGCGATGGCGGCGCGGCTGGAGGTCTCGGAGGCGTGGTTGTCGCGCTATCTGTATCTTGCCCGGCTGCCCGAGGTCGTTGTCCGCGCCTGGCCGCAGATCACCGATCTGAAAGAACTGCACGCCCGCACGCTGCGGCCCCTGCTTTCGGATGCCGAAGACCGCGTGCTGGCCGAGGCCACGGCAATCGCCGCCGAACAGGATCGGGCGCGGGCCGGGCAGGGGGCCCCTGTCCCCGTTCCCCGCGTCCTCGCACGGCTGAAGGCGGCAACGGCGCCTGCCGCCAAGGTCGCGGCCCCATCGGCCAAGCTGCGGGTCCGTGAGCGGGGGCGTGAGGTGACACTGCAGTTCGATCGCGACATCGACGAGCCGACCTTGCGGGCGGAACTCGACCGCTTCCTTGCCGAAAGGTTCGGCTGACGGGAAATTGCCAACTGGCAACGCCGCTTCCCGACTGGAAATTGCCAATTGGCAATTTGTTAAACCGCTGTGAATGAAGGCATTTCCTTTAGCTTGCACAAGCCCTGACAAGGCATTACCCTTGGTAATACTGGCAGGGGGAACCATCATGCGCATCACCATCAAGGGTCAGGTCACGATTCCGCAGCCGATCAGGGAGGCCGCAGGCTTCCATCCGGGAACCGAGGTCGATTTTCTGATGGGCGATGACGGGCTGGTGCGGGTGATCCCTTCCGACCGGCTGCGCGAGGACCGGGGGCAGGCGGTGCGCCAAGCCATCGCCCGGCTCAGGGGCAGCGCCGATGCGGGGATGACAACGGACGAGATCATGGCCCTGACCCGCGGATGACGCCGGTCCTGGTCGATTCCAACATCCTGATCGACATCGCCACCGACGATCCCCAATGGGCCGCATGGTCGGCCGGGGCGCTGGCGCGGGAAGGGCAGGGGGCGCGGCTGGTCATCAACCCGCTGATCTATGCCGAGGTTTCGGTGGCCCATAGCCGCATCGAGACGCTGGACGCGGCCTTGCCCGAAGAGGTCTTCGCCCGCGAACCCCTGCCTTGGGCGGCGGGCTTCCTTGCCGGCAAGGTCTTTGTCGCCTACCGCCGCCGGGGCGGTGCCCGGCGCTCTCCGCTGCCGGATTTCTACATCGGCGCCCATGCCGCCATCCGGGGCTACCGCCTGCTGACCCGCGACCGCAGTCGCTATGCGGGCTATTTCCCCAAGGTCGAACTGATCGCGCCCGAAGACCCGTGACCTGCCGGAAAGGCGGAAAGCCGTCGCGCATCCCGGGAAGGAGGCCTTCCTGCGGCTGCAGGGGCAGGGCGCCTTGCCTCAGCCGTCGAAGCTCCAGCCGAAGCGGGCGATGTCCTCGGCCGCCGCCGCCGCAATGAGCGCGCGGGTTTCGGCGTCATGGCTGCCGCGCCAGTCCACGCCGGGCGGACCCGAGGCATTGCTGCGCGGCAGGGGGCCGGGCGGAAAGCCCAGGTGCGCTTCCAGTTCGGCCAGGCCGGGGCCGGGGTCGTCCAGCCGCAGGATCAGGGCGGGATGTTCCTGCCCCCGTGCGTCGGTCAGGTAATGCCGGACCGGCACCGCCATGTGCGACAGGATCAGCGGCTGGCGCAGGAAATCGGGAAAATCGAGCGCCTTGGCCAGCGTCACGGCCGGGTTCTCGAAGCTCTGCAGCCGCAGCCAGCGGTGGTAGCTGACCGCCCGCGCCCAGGGGTTGCGCGCCAGCGTGACCAGCAGGTAGCCGGAAAAGATCGCCGGATCGACCAGCCCCTCGATGTCGGCGAGGGTCGAATGCTTCCACAACCGCCCGCGGGCGGCCACGCCCCTGACCCGCCGCCGCCGCTTCAGGCCCTTCGGAGTGTCCGACAGCACGATGTCCTGCGGCCCGAGCCGGCGTTCCAGCGCAAGCGTCAGCGAGGTGCCCCCGGTCTTGGGGATATGGACGAACACATAGCGGTGCCGGTGAGAGATGATCATGCGCTGCCCTCGGGCCGGGGCCGGATCGCCCCGCCGCCGGTCTGCCGGACGCGGGCGGCGCAAGGCAAGCCCCGGCTCAGGGCCGGGCGTCGCGCTGCCCGGCCAGGTGCCGGCGGTCGTCGAGGCTTGACAGCACCACTGCCAGGCAGATGCCGATCGTCGCGCCCAGCAGGGTGTCCAGCACCCGCTCGGGTGCCATGGCAGCCCCGGCAGCATGGGGGGCGGCCAGATGGGTCATCAGCAGCGCCATGGGCGTGACCAGCACCTGCCCCAGCCCGTAATTCGCGCCGATGACCACCTCGGTCACGAACTGCAGCAGGACCAGCGCCGCGATGACCGCCCAGGCCGTGGGGTTCTGGATCAGGAAGGCCCAGGCCAGCAGCGCCCCCGCCACCGTGCCCGCCATCCGCTGCAGCGCCCGGTTCATGCTGATATGCAGATGGGTGCCCTGCATGACCGCCAGCGTCCCCATCGCGGCCCAGGCTGGATGGTTCGCGCCAAGGGCATGGCTGGCGTAAGCCGCCAGTGCCGTGCCCGCGGTGATGCGCGCCGCAGCCATCAGCCGGTGCGGCAAAGGCCGCGCCGGCTCGGCCGGAAAGGGCCGGCCGGGGCGGGGCGGGTGGCGCAGCGCCTCGCTGGCCGCGCAGACCGCCCATGAGAAGGCGGCGGCGGCCGCGGTCGCGGCGGTGCGTTCCAGCACCTGCGCCAGCGTCAGGCTGTCGGCCATCGAGGCGCCCACGGCAAAGACGAAGATCAGCGGCCCCGGCGCCCCGAAGCGGCCGGTCACGCAGACAAGGAAGAAGAACCCGCAGGCGAAGGCCAGAAGCGCAAGCTGGCCCGCGGCGGAGGCCCCGAGCCAGACGGCCATCGACATCCCGAAGACCGCGAGGCTCTGCCACAGGGCGCATTGCAGCAGGATCGGGTTGCGGCTGCGCGGCGGGGCGAAGCGGCCGAACAGGGCGACCAGCACCCCCAGCGCGACAAAGCCGATCAGGTGCGGCCAGGGCGAGACAAGGGTGAGGGGCAGGGCGATCGCCGCCGCGACCGCCGCCTGCAGCCCGGCCAGCGCCGCGTTGCGCAGCGACGGCTGCGGCGACAGCGTCAGGCTGCCGCGAAGATTGCGGGGATGCAGCAGGTGCCGCATGACCTGCCGGCGGCTTGGAGGGCGGCGGCTCATTCGGCGGCGTCCTTGGTCCCGGCGCGTTCAAGGGTCGTAATGCGCCGTTCGATGGTTTCCAGATGGGCCAGCATGGCGGCGATCTCGGGGTCCGACAGGTCCGCCAGCATGGCTTCCTCGGCTTTGGCCAGTTCGCGCCGGATACCGGCCAGCCGCTGCTCGCCGCGCCTGGTCAGGTGGACCAGCCGGGCCCGGCCATCGGTCTCGTCCCGGCGCCTTTCGACCAGTCCTTCGCGCGACAGGATGTCGATCACCCGCACGAGGCTGGACCCATCGACGCCGACCCGCGCCGCAAGGTCTTTCTGGGTGATGCCGCCGCCGCTTTCCTTCAGATGCACCAGCGGCACCCAGGTGGCGTCGGTCAGCCCCACCTGTGCAAGCCGGGCATCCAGCACCCGGCGCCACCGCCGGGCGAGCAGCGAGAAACGAAGCCCGAAGCGGGCACGAAGGGCAAGAGGGTCGGACATGGCCTGAAATATAGTTTGAAGGTCAAATCAAATCAAGACCGACGAATCGCCGCACCAGTCCGCAGGAGCTTGCGCGCGGCCGGACCAATGGTCTTCACACCTGATGAATGGCAAGATGTTTTTACATATCCTGTCCCTGCCTTGCCGTCTGCCTCGTCCCGGCCCGTCCGGCCGGGGGGAGGAAAAGGCAATCACATCGGGGAGGATGTAATTTGCTGGCTGGACTCGGAAAGCTCGTGATCGCGGCCGCTATCCTGCTGGGGCGGGGCCGGCGATGGTGCAGGGGATGACGGTCAGGATCGGCGTCCTGAACGACCTGTTGGGCATCTTCCGGTTGCAACACTTGCTTGTCTTGATCGCAGCCGGTCAGTCCTCATCCGCCCCCGCCCCGTGCGCGCTCCAGCGCGACGAAATTCTGCCGCAGGTTTTCAAGATGATGCATCGCGGCGTTGGTATCGGGATTCGAGAAGCCCGCCAGCGCGGCCGCGTGGAAGGCGTTGATCCGCGGCTGCATGGCGGCCCATCTCTGCCGCCCTTCCCGGGTCATGCGAATCAAGCGGGACCGCTTGCCGCGCTTGTCCACCGTGCGGGTGATGAGGCCGCGGGCTTCCAGCCGCGACAGCATCCCCGTCAGGTTCTGGCGGCTGACCATCAGCAGCCCGGCAAGATCGCCCACCGGGATGCCGCCCTGGCTGCGCGGACCGGCCAGGGCGCCGAGGATCGCCCATTGCCGAGTGGTGACGCCATGATCCGCGAGCGCGCGGCTGCCGGTCTTGTTCAGCAGGTTCGCGGTCTGGCAGAGCCGGCAGAACGGCCGGTTCCGCAACCCTGCGGTCAGCGCGTCGATGGCGGTATTCTTCGGGGTGGTCGGGGCAGGGCGGATGGTCGGCGTGGTGTCCGACGCCGCTCGCCTGGGGTCTTCGGCTGTCCCGAGGACCTGCCGGGCGCGATCCTGTTCTTCGCCTCCGGCGACGCCTTTCACCGGACAGGTGATCTCGGTGTCCGGCGGCCTGACGATGCACGGCTGAAAAGGAACCATCATGACCGACATGACCTATGAAGACATCCTGTTCGACAAGACGCACGGGGTCGCCACCATCACCATCAACCGCCCCGACAAGATGAACGCCTTTCGCGGCCGGACGGTCGAGGAAATCATCCACGCCTTCAACCGCGCCGGATGGGACCGCGAGGTGGGCGTGATCGTGCTGACAGGCGCGGGTGAACGCGCCTTCTGCAGCGGCGGCGACCAGTCCGCGCACGAAGGGCAATATGACGGGCGCGGCACCATCGGCCTGCCCATGGAGGACCTGCATTCCATCATCCGCGACGTGCCTAAGCCCGTGATCGCCAAGGTGCGCGGCTATGCCATCGGCGGCGGCAACGTGCTTTGCACCATCTGCGACTTCACCATCGCGGGTGAAAGCGCGCAGTTCGGGCAGGTCGGCCCCAGGGTCGGATCCGTCGATCCGGGCTATGGCACCGCCTTTCTCGCCCGCGTCGTGGGCGAGAAGAAGGCGCGCGAGATGTGGTATCTGTGCCGCCGCTACAAGGCGCATCAGGCGCTGGAGATGGGCCTTGTCAACGCCGTCGTTCCCGACGACCAGCTTGACGCCGAGGTCGATCGCTGGTGCGCCGAGATCCTGGAAAAATCGCCCACCGCCATCGCCATCGCCAAGCGGTCCTTCAACATGGACACCGAACACCAGCGCGGCATCGCGGGCATGGGGATGTATGCGCTGAGCCTGTATTACGACACCGACGAGGCGAAGGAGGGCGGCCTCGCCTTCAAGGAAAAGCGCAAGCCGGACTTCCGCAAGCACTACATGCGCAGGGGCTGAATCCTGCGGGGGCCGTCCCGCCGGGCGGCCCCCCTTTCCGATCTGCCAAGGAAAAGGCATCATGTCCGGGACCGTTTTCGACGCCGCGGAACTGGACCGGATCCGTGGACTGACGCGGCTCGGCGTCGGGCGCAACGACGTAGTGACCTGCCAGTTGCCCGACAGCTGGCAGTTCGTCGTGACCTATCCCGGCTGCGCGCGGATCGGCGTGGTGTTCAACCCGGTGATGCCGATCTTCCGCGAGCATGAACTGTCCTTGATGCTGGGCCACCGCGAGTCCAAGGTCTTCATCGTTCCCAAGGACTTCGCAACTTCGACCACGAGGCGATGGCCGAGGGGATGAAGCCCCAGCTTCCCGACCTGCGCCATGTCGTCGTCAACAAGGCCGATGGCGAGAACACCTTCGACAAGCTGCTCGCCAACCCCGGTTCCGACGACCCCGACCTGCAGCGGATCGTGAGTGCCAGCCATCCCGGCCCCGATGACGCGAACCAGGTGATTTACATCAGCCGCACGACCGGGGAATCCAAGGGGGTGATGCACACCTCGAACACCATGTATCCGAACCTCATCCCCTGTCCGGAACGGCCGGGGCTGACAGGCCGGGAGGCGATCGCCATGGCCGCGCCCATGGACCACCAGACCGGCTTCCGGCATGGCCTTCTGATGCCGATCTGCCTCGGGGCGCGGTTCATCCTGTTCGATATGTGGGACAAGCGGCTGAAGCGGCGGATGGTGCAGGACGAGGGCATCGCCTTCACCATGGCCTCGACCCACCGCCTCGGGCAAGATCCAGAAATTCGCGCTGTGCAGGATGCTGCGCGAGGAGATGGACTGGCCTGCCCGCCGCATTGCCGTCGTGACCGGCCTTTGGGCCGAACCGTCATCGGCCGGCTGGTCGCGGACGGGACCGCGGGACGGCGCTGGCCGACATCCCGGGGCGGCGGCTCGACGAGACCCTGGCCGCGCGGGCGCTGGGTCCGGTGGACATCCTTGTCAACCTCGTGGGCGGGCTGCGCTTGCCCCCGGCTCTACACGCCCTTTCTGGACATGACCGGGAAGCAGTGGCGCGCCACCATGGACCTGATGGGGGGCTTTCACCTGTTCCGCGCCTTTGCGCCAGGGATGCTGAAACGCGGCTGGGGCCGGATCGTCAACGTGGCCCGCATCGGTCATGGCGGCGGGGCAGGGCGGGCCTTTGCCGCAGGCCCCGATGCGGCGCCGGTTTCCCCGCATCCAGCCCTGGGTTGCCAGGATCGGCAACATCGCGCTTTATCTGACGATCGGCACGACCATCCTCGGCAACCTGCCCGAGGTCATGGGCATGGTCGGCGAGGGTGCGATGCTGATGGGGCTGGTCTTCATCGCGGCCATGTTCGGCATCGGCTATCTCGCCGGCGGCCGCAGCGACCGCGACGACCTGGAAGACGTGAGCGCGCTTGGGTCGGGGTGGCGGAACACGGCGGCGACCATGATCATCGCGGTCCAGAACTTCGGCGCCGCCCCCGAAGTGCTGGCTATCATCACCATGGTCAACACCTTGGGCATCATCCTGCTGCCGGCGCTCGCCCGCGTGCTGAGCCGCGACGCCCCCGGCTTCACCACGACCCCCGGCCGCCCCAAGCCGGGCCGATAACCCTTTGCCCGCCCATCCCGCCTGAAAGGTCCGCCCCATGTCCGACACCGCCCGCAAGCCGAACCTGCTGATCCTGGTCGAGGACCAGTGGCAGGCCCACATGCCGGTCCCCGACGACCTGCCGCTGCCCGCCTGGCGGCGGCTGCACAGGGAAGGCGTGGCCTTCAACCGGGCCTATTGCACGGTGCCGATCTGCACGCCCTCGCGCGCGACCATGTGGACGGGGCAGCACGCCAAGAAGATCGACATGTGGGACAACACCAACTACGCTTGGCTGACGAAGGGGATGGACCCAGACATCCCGACCCTCGGCGACATGCTGCGCGGGCAGGGTTATTACACCGCCTTCAAGGGCAAGTGGCACCTGTCCAGGCTGGACCGCAAGCCGCATCCTCTGGAGGATTTCGGCTGGTCCGACACCCAGGAATGGGGCGACATGTTCGGCGGCCCCCTGCAGGGCGCGCAGCTCGACACCAGCGTCGCCGAAGAAGCGGTGGACTGGCTGGAACACCGCGCCCCGACGCTCGACCAGCCCTGGGCGCTGGTGGTCAGCCTGATCAACCCGCATGACGTCATGTTCGTGGTTCCCGACAAGGGCATCGGCGGGCTGGATGCGGGCTTCGCCTCGGCCAGCCAGCATCCGATCCAGCAAAGTCCCTTCTTCCAGAAGGAATGGGACGTCGCCATGCCCGACAATCACGCCTATGAACAGGACAAGCATCCTCCGGGGGTCGCGGCCTATTACGAATACCTGCGCATCCATTTCGGCCATATCCCCGAGGATCGCACCGACCTGTGGCTGAAGCAGCGCAACTACCTGCTGAACTGCATGCGGCTGGTGGACATGCAGTTCGACAAGGTGCTGCAGGCGATGGACCGGGTCAGCGGCTGGGACGACACCGTGGTCATCTATACCGGCGATCACGGCGAGATGAACGGCGCCCACAACATGACCCAGAAGGGCGGCATCACCTTTGACGAGGCCCAGGTCGTGCCCCTGATCATCCGCGATCCGCAGGGCCGGCGGGGGGCGCGGACCGAGGCCATCGGCTCGCTTCTGGACCTGGTGCCGACATGCCTCGATTACGCCGGCGTCCCCGAGGAGCGGCTGCGCGCCGACTATCCCGACCTTCCCGGCCGCTCGCTGCGTCCCTTGACGACGGCGCCCGAAAGCGCGGGTCCCCGCGGCAGCGCCGAGCAGCCGGGCAGCGGCGCGCTGACGACATGGGACACGCTGCACGCGCTGGACAACGACTGGGCGCTGACCGGGGCGCTGGCGCAACTGACCGACCTGCAGGGCGGCGTGATGACGCCCGACGAATGGCTGGCCCGCATTCCCGAGGTCGGCGCCGAATACGGCGCGCCCGATTTCGGCAAGCGCAACTTCCACCGCAGCCTGACTGACGGGTGCTGGAAGATCGTGCGCTGGTTCAGCCCCGACGAGTACGGCAACCCCGCTTCGGTCGAGGAACTGCGGGCGTGCAGCGATGTGGGCCTTTACGATCTCATCAACGACCCGGGCGAGACGGAGAGCGTGGCCGACCCCGCCCACCCGCGCCACGACGCGCAGGCGCTGGCCGAGATGACCCGCAAGCTGCACGAGCTGGTCGCGCGCGAGCTGGGCGAGGACCTGCGGCCCTTCGACCCGGCGATGTTCGCCCCGGCCGACGCCGGCTGACCCCGTGGCCCGCAATCTTCGCAAGGATGCGGTCGCCGGAGTCTCGGTTTCGCTGAGCCAGATCCCCACCATCGTCGGCTTCGACCCTGGCACGGACAACAAGCTGGCCAATGCGCCGCCACGAACCGGGCGCCACGCTGATCGAGGTAATCGACGGCTATGCCCGGCGGGTCGAGGCGGCGGGCAGCCTGCTGCTCCTGTCCGAGCTGGGCGGGAACGCGGTGGCCCAGCTTCGCCGCACCCGCAAGATCGGGGTCCGCGACAAGGTCGGGATCTTCCCCGCCACCGAGAACCTGGGCGACCCGACCCGGCAGGCCGTGACCGAGGCCATCGCCCGGCCGGGAAGGGCAGAGACCGGCGACGACCGCTGAACCCGCAGCAGGCGGGCCAGCCGGAACAAGGCGCGCGCGCCCTGCGTTCGACCGCCATGCAGCCTGACACCTTCAGCCCCGATCACCTCGCATGGGCGGACGCGGTCCTGCGGATGGGGGCGGCGCTGGTCCTGTCACTGGCGCTGGGGCTGGAACGGTTCCTGCGGAAAAAGCCCATCGACTTCCGCCCCTTTGTCATCATCGCGCTGGCATCCTGCGCGCTGACGGTGGGAACCATCGAATTCGCCTATCGCGCCGTCGATGACACGATCTCGGTGGACCCGACACGGGTGCTGCAGGCGGTCATGACCGGCATCGGCTTCATCGCCGCAGGCACCCTGTTCCGCGAGGATTACACCGTCTATGGCGCAGGCTCGGCCACCTCGATCTGGGCCTCGGGCGCTATCGGGATCATCTGCGGGCTGGGGATGATCTGGCTTTCGCTGCTGCTGACCGGAACGATGCTGGTCGTGCTTCTGCTCAGCCGACCCTTTACCCAGGATTACACCATCCAGATGGACGATGACGCCGGCGGTCAGGGGAACGCGGACGGGCAGGGTGGACAGGGTGGAACCGGCAGTTCGGGACCGTGACGCCCCGGTGAGGCGGCGCATGGCCGATCCGGCCGGGGCTGCGCTGGAGGCGGGGGATCGCTTGGGCTGCGCCTTCATCCCCGGCGGCAGCTTCCTGATGGGGTCGGATGATTTCTACCCCGAGGAGCGGCCGGTCCGCCGCGTCACCGTTGCCGGCTTCCGGATCGACCGCACCCCCGTCACCAACGCCGCTTTCGCCCGCTTCGTGGCCGCCACCGGCCATGTCACCCTGGCCGAGCGGGCGCCGGACCTCGCGGACTATCCCGGCGCCGATCCGGCGCTGCTGGTTCCCGGCTCGCTGGTCTTCCGCCCGCCACCCGGTCCGGTGCCTCTGGACGACCCGCGCCTGTGGTGGGCCTATGTGCCGGGGGCCTGCTGGCACCGGCCCGAGGGACCGGGCAGCGGCCTGGCGGGGCGCGAGGATCATCCGGTCGTCCATGTCGCCCATGCGGATGCCGCAGCCTACGCTGCCTGGGCGGGCAAGGCCCTGCCGACCGAGACGGAATGGGAATATGCCGCCCGCGGCGGGTTTGACGGCGCGGCCTATGCCTGGGGCGACGATCCCGCGCCGGGCGGGCGCTGGCAGGCCAACATCTGGCAGGGCGCCTTTCCCTGGCAGGACCTTGCGCTTGACGGCTTTCCCCGGACCTCGCCCGTGGGGGCCTTTCCCCCGAACGGTTACGGCCTTTTCGACATGATCGGCAATGTCTGGGAATGGACGGCCGACGCGTTCCGCCTGCCCGGCGCACGGTCCTGCTGCACGCCGGACGGGGGCGCCACGGGTCCCGGGGTGGTCAAGGGCGGCTCGCATCTCTGCGCCCCGAACCATTGCCGCCGCTATCGCCCGGCCGCGCGCCAGCCGCAGGCCGCGGACAGTTCCACCAGCCATATCGGCTTCCGCTGCCTCCGGCGCGGGCCGGGTCAATCCATGGACGAAGAACCGGGCGGCTGAGTTCCTCGCCCGCCCCGGCCCTGCCCGTCGGGGGGCGTCCATGGTCCCCGCGCCCTCGGACGGCAGGGGCCTGCAGTCCGAGGGATGTCGTGAAAGAAGGCTGGGGGCAGGCTGCGCGGGGAAGGTCCTGAAAGAGAACCCGACAACAGGGTGCCGGGACGATGACGGTGTTCCTGTGCGACCTCGGCCTTCCGGCGCCCGGCGGTGACACCGGCTGCGAGCGGATCGGGTGGCGCCCCGTCAACCGCCGGAGCCGGGGCGCTCTCAGCCTCGACCGCGTGCCTTGTTGCCTGCGCTGAACCCCTCTGCGGTAAAGACAAGGCCGGGCTTATGCGCTTTCATGGGGTCACATGCGCGAAGCACAAGAATCGCCCGATGAGACGCCTGTTCGCCGCCCTGCTGCTGGTCTGCAGCCTGCTGTTGCCCTTCCATGCGCAGGCCGATGAGACGCTGGACCGCATGACCTCGGCGCAGATCGTCGAACAGGCGGGGTCGCTGCACCCTTCGGCGCTTTATGTTCTTGCCGCCCGGCTGCTGGCCGAAGGCAGGGGGCAGGAGGCGGCGAACTGGATGTATGCGGGGCAGGTCCGTTACCGCTTCCTGCTAGGGGCGCCCGGCGCGGGGGCGAATGACCGCACCCTGTTCTCGGCGCTGACCGAGCAGGTCGGTCGCCCTGTCAACGAATACATCGCCGGCGACCCCGACGACTGGATCGCGGCAATGGAATGGGCGCTGGACTGGGACGCTGCGAATGCGAACCCCGTGACCTCCAAGGAGGCCCATGCCGCAGAACTGGCCGAGGTCCGCGCGGGCCTTGCCCGCCTGATCGACAAGGTCGATTCCAGCCGCGCCGAGATCCGCCGGCATCGCCGCGACAACGGGCTGGAAAACCGCTGAGCGGGGGGGAAAGGAGCCGCCTATGCCTTCCCCTGCCGCGGTGTGGGACAGACCCCCTTCCGCGACGCGCGGCCCGCCTGGAACTTGTCGGAGCCGCCCCAGATGCGGTCGCATGCCAAAGCCTTCTGCCATCACAATCCCCGAGGAAGACCGATGAAGCACCTGCCCGGCCCCGCGGCCCTGCTGGCCGCCATGACCCTCGCCGCGCCTGCCACGGCGCAGGATTACCTCGGCATCCATCTCGACACGATGCTGGAACACAACCTGCGCACGCATCAGCAGCAGCAGGCCAGCCCGGGCGAGGCTCCTGCGCCGCGTCAGGGAAAGTCCCGGCCCGGCACCATGTCGCCCGCCGCCGAAGCGCGCGCCCGGGCCGAGGGCGCCCGGATCATGCAGGAACACCGGCGCCAGCTTGAGCCCCGCTACCGGATGCGCGTCCAGCGCGACGGCAAGGCCGGGGCGGACGCCTGGCTCGCCTCGGAAGCGCGGCGGTTCGGGATCGAGACCGGCCGGGCGATGCGCAAGAAATACTCGGGGCAATAGGCCGGGCGCCGGGCCGGGGGACGGCAGGACGAACTGCCGCTGGATCGGTCGCAGGGACCGGAAAGCGCAAGCGCCACCCGTGACCCCGGCGCCCTATTCCGAGGGCGGGCGGGGAAGCCAGTCGCGGCATTCGCCGGCGATGCGGGCGACCACCAGCGTGTCGCCCCGGAAATGCCCCTCGGCCACCACGCAGCCGCTGTCCGCGAAGGCGGCCTCGATCCTTGCGCGGTCGCCCGCGCCGGCCTCAAGCGGCGGCGGCTCGGGCAGGTCGTTGCCCGACAGCGGACGGGTGCGGGTGCCGTCGGGGTCGATGCGGAACACCCCGCGCCACGGGCAGGGCGGGCGGTAGCAGAGGATGCCGGTCGAGCCGAGGCCCCAGAACTGTTCCCCTTCGGCCGGAACCGGCAGCGGCTCGGGTTCCAGCGCCTGCGGGGCGGTGCCCGACAGGAGCAGCGCGGCGGCAAGGATGCTGCGGAACATGGCGGTTTCCCTTGCGTGACGATCGTTTTCCCAGCGACGGTGGACAAGCGGCGGCCCGGGAACACCCGACCTGCGGGCGCAGCATGGACCCGCAGCAAAGGCAGGTCGAGGGGGCTTCGGCTTCTGCAGCCTGACGTTCCTTCAGGGCGGGGCCGCCGCCTCGGCCCTGGTCTTCGGCGACGTGAACCGGCCCGAAGTGGCAGATTGCGAGCTGACCTGCCTCGCCCCTGAAGCCGGCTGAAGGAGAAGACCATGACCCCATCTGCGCATGGACATGGACTGATGGCCCCGATGCCGGGGGGGCGATCCGGCGCCCTGCAGGGACGACGAATTCAAACGCCGCCTGCCACGGACGCGCCGGCGGGATCTTCACCGCCCGGCCGAACCGCGTGAGAAGCCATGACCCAGCCCTCCCGGAACATCCCCCGGCGACGGCCTGCCGCTACAGCCACCACATGGGTTTCGGGGACTGCGCCCCGGCCGGGTTCGCCTATGCCGGCGACCCCTGACCGGCCATCCCTTGCACCGAAGGCGGATCGCGGATGATGCTGGGGGCTTGATGGAAAGCCGGATCGGACCTGCCGCGGTCCCATCGGGACGCCGCCAAGGTTGCAATTGCCGGCCAGGACAGGCGCGGCGGGACTCCACCCACGAGATCGGGGTGCAGCGGCGCAGACCGCGGGGTTACATAAATCAAATTATAAATACATTTGTTATACGCGCAAAGCTAAAATGTCACCGCTGAGCAAAGCAGGAATGTCACTCTCCCCCGGTTGAAGCATGATCCTCGGGGGACGAACATGGGATGGCTGGTGATGAGCGAACGCGAGCTGAACCGGATCGAGGTGCTGTCGGAGGTTGGGACTGGCCGGTTGCGGGTTGAAGACGCCGCCGGCCTGCTCGGCCTGACCCGGCGGCAGGTATTTCGGCTGCTGGCGCGGTTTCGGGCGGATGGCCCGGCCGGGCTGGCCCACCGTGCGCGCGGACGTGCGCCGAACAACGCCCTGTCTGCCCTTCATCGGGAGCAGGTGCTGGCACTCGTTCGGACGCAGTATGCCGATTTCGGTCCGACGCTTGCGGCCGAGAAGCTGGCCGAGCTGCATGACATCCATATCTCGCACGAGACCTTGCGCAAATGGATGATCGAAGACGGTTTATGGGTCTCGCGCAAGCAGCAGCGGGTGCTGCACCAGCCGCGGCTGCGGCGCGAGGCCCTGGGTGAGCTGGTCCAGATCGACGGCTCGGAGCATCGCTGGTTCGAGGATCGGGGCCCCGCCTGCACGTTGCTGGTGTTCATCGACGATGCGACCGGCCGGCTCATGCATCTCCGGTTTGTCGCCTCCGAGAGCACCTTCAGCTATTTCAATGCGCTGGAGGGCTACCTTCAGGAGCACGGCCGGCCCGTGGCCTTCTATTCGGACAAGCACAGCGTGTTTCGGGTGAACCGCACCGAGGCGCGCAGCGGCCATGGCATGACGCAATTCGGCCGGGCGCTGAACGAGCTGAACATCGAGATCCTCTGCGCCAATTCCTCGCAGGCCAAGGGCCGGGTCGAGCGCGCCAATCGCACCCTGCAGGACCGTCTGGTCAAGGAACTGCGGCTTGCCGGGATCGCGGACATGGCAGCCGGCAATACGTTCCTGCCCGGCTTCATCGCGGCCTTCAATACCCGCTTCGCCCGCATCCCGCGCCGGTCGGACGATCTGCACCGTCCCCTGAACGTCGAGCCGGAGCGGCTCCGCGACATCTTCTGCCTGCGCGACGAACGCCATGTCGGCCAGCAGCTGGCGCTGTCCTACGACAGGAAGCGCATCATCCTCGAACCGAACCACCTGACGCTCGGCCTGGTCGGCACATACGTCGACACCTACGAGTTCCCGGACGGCCGGCTGGAGATCCGGGCCAGGGGCGTGTCCCTGCCCTGCCGGATGTTCGACAAGGAGCAGCGCGTCACCCACGCCGCGATCACCGAGAACAAGCGCCTGACCGAGGTGCTGGCCTTCATCCAGACCCAGCAGGACCAGGACCCGCCCAGGGCGCGGCGCGTCGGCAAGCAGCGCACCCGCTATGAGCCCAAGGGCACCGTCGGACCTGGTCGCACACCTCTGCTGGTCAAGGCACGTCGAGCGCAGGTCGAAGCCAGAACGAACTGAACGCCAGACGGAGCACTGGATCCGACGGCCGCTCAAGGCAGCCGGTCAGGGCTGCGATGGCGGAGGTCTCCGCCCTGCCCGGCTGCCGGCATCGTGGCGCCCGGTGACATTCCTGAATTGCCAGCAAGGGTGACATTTCTGGATGGTTGCAACATTTGTCGCCTTTGGGGGACGCGCTATCTTGGAGTGCGACTTTGATCCTCCCCACTCGGCTGGGCACCAACAGAACAGCGGCCGGAAGAACCGGCACCCCTCCCCCTCGGCTGCCTCGATCGGGAACCTCAAAGCAGCCACTCGATCGGCAGCAGCCCCACCAGCGCCAGCAGAAGCCGCGAGAACGGGGTCGCGCCGGGCTCTTTCTCATGGCGCATGGCATCTCCCCGGACCGTTTCTTCCCAGACCAGCGCGCCGTCCTGCAGGGACAGGCGGTAGCTGGCATCGAGGAAGGTGGTGGCGAAAGCCCCCGAAAGGCCGGCGGCCAGACGCGGGCTGTCGATCAGCACGCCCATTTCGGTGTTCAGCCCGAAGGACCGGGGGTCGAAGTTGAACGAGCCGATGAAGACCTCGCGCCCGTCCACGGCCATGATCTTGGAATGCAGGCTGGCGCGGGACGAGCCGCCGATGGGCGCGCGCTCTTCCTCCTCGGGGTCGGCGGCGAAGCCGGGCTTCAGCTCGTAAAGTTCGACGCCCGCCGCCAGCAGGTCGGGACGGTATTTCACATAGGCGCCATGGACCAGGATCACGTCGGTTGCATTCTGCGAATTGGTCAGGATGCGGACGCGGGTGCCGGACTGCGCCAGCCCGACCAGCGCCTCGGTGAAGCGGCGGCCCGGCACGAAATAGGCCGAGACCAGATCGACCGAGCGTCCCGGTCCCGCCAGCAGCGCCATCAGTTGCGGGAACAGCAGGTCGTCCACCCTCGCCTGCCCCAGCCCCTTGGCCGGGTCGTCGCTGACCAGCGCCACCCTTGTCCATTCAAGGACCTGCCCGCCCGTCCCGATCGCCGTCACCACATTGGACTGCGCCAGCCGCCCGGCGTAAAGCCGCCCCTCGGCCGAAAGCGCGGCGGCATCGGCATCCGCGACCAGCCGCGCCAGCGCCTCCTCCTGCGGCGCGGGCAGGATCAGCCCCGCCGGATAGGCCGAGCCGCTGGCCCAGTAGCGGTCGAAATCCGCGCCCACGGCATGGGCGGCAGGCCCCGCCACCAGCACGTCGGTGTCGATGTAATGCACCCCCTCGCCGAAGGCGAAGTAGATGTCGCCGATGTTGCGGCCGCCGAGGATGCTCATGGCGCCATCGGCGGTCAGCGACTTGTTGTGCATCCGCCGGTTCAGCCGCACGAAGTCGAAGGCATAGCCCAGGACCTTGGGGCGGCGCAGGATGAAGGGGTTGAACAGCCGCACCTCGACGCCGGCCAACGCATCCAGCGCCGCGAGGTCGGGGTCCAGCCCGGCGATGCCGTTGTCGTCCAGCAGCAGCCGCACGCGCACCCCGCGTTCGGCCGCGCGCCGCAGTTCGTCCAGCAGGATCAGGCCTGTCGCGTCGCGCTGCCAGATGTAATACTGAACGTCGAGCGCCTGCGTCGCGGCCCGGATCAGGGCCACGCGGGCGGCAAAGGCGTCCGGCCCCTCGATCAGCGGCACCACGCCGCTTTGTCCCTCCGGTCCTGCCAGCGCCAGCCGGCCAAGCGGCGTCCCGACTGACGCCTGCACCGCCGCGCTGGCGATCCGCCCCTCCAGCGGGGGCGGGCGAAAGACCAGATGCAGGCCGGCCAGCAGCGCCAGCACAAGGGCCAGAAGGACGGCGGCTTTCTTCAGCATGGGCCCATGAAAGGTGATGCTCGGGCGGCGTCAACAGCGCAGGCGCTGCTATTCCGCCGGCACGTCCCTTTGCTTGCGGCCGCGGCTGTGGAACCATTCGCGCATCGTCTGGATCACGAAGAACAACGCCGGGATCACGAACATCCCGATCAGCGTCATCCCGATCATCCCCCCGATGATCGTGACGCCGACCGAGTTCTGCGACCCCGCCCCCGCCCCTGCCGAGCGCGCCAAGGGCAGCACGCCGAAGATGAACGCCAGCGAGGTCATCAGCACCGCCCGGAACCGCGCGACCGAGCCGCTGACCGCCGCCTGCCGCGGAGTCATGCCGTCGTCCGAGCGGTCCTTGGCGAACTCGACCACGAGGATCGCGTTCTTGGCCGCAAGCCCGATCAGCAGGACCAGCGCAATCTGGACGTAAAGGCTGGTCGGCAGCCCCACCAGCCGCAGGGCCAGCATCGCGCCAAAGGCCGCTGCCCCCAGCGACAGGATGATGGACACCGGCAGCATCCAGCTTTCGTAAAGCGCGACAAGGAACAGATAGGCGAAAAGCAGCGCGATCCCGAAGACCACGATCTCGCTGCCGCTGCTTTCCGCCTGCTGCAGCGACAGCCCCGACCAGGCGAGCGAGAAGCCCGCGGGCAGGGTCTCGGCGGCGATGCGCTCGACCGCGCCCATGGCGGCGCCGGTGCTGACGCCGGGCGCGGGCTGGCCGTTGATCGTCGCCGATTGATACAGGTTATAGCGCTGCACGGTGTAGGGCCCGAGGTCGTCATGCACCGTGACGACATTCTGCAGCGGCACCATCCGGCCGTCCTCGTTCAGCACCCGCAGGTCGAGGATGTCGTCTGCGGTATCGCGGTAAGGCGCGTCCGCCGACAGGTTCACGTCGAAGACCCGGCCCCCAAGGGTGAAGTCGTTGACATAGGCCGATCCGAAATGCGTGCCGATCACGTTGTAGATGTCGCTGACACTGAGACCCAGCCGCTCGGCCCGGGTGCGGTCGATTTCCACGAAGACCTGCGGGACCGAGGCGCTGTAGGTCGAGGTCACCCCCCCGATCTCGGGCGCCTGGTTGGCCTGGCTAACGAAGGACAGCAGCACCTCGCCCAGTTCCTGCGGCGACTGGCCCTGCAATGCCTGCAGCCGCAGGTCGAGGCCGCCGACCGCGCCCACGCCGGGGATCGGCGGCGGGGCGAAGACCCCGATCACCGCGCCGGGGATCGCCGCGAACCGGGCGTTGAGCTGCCCCACCAGCGCGGAAAGCTGCAACTCGTCGCTTGTCCGTTCCTCCCAGGGGATCAGCGAGGCGACGACCATGGCGCCGTTCGGCACCACCGTCCCCTGCAGGATGCTGAAGCCCGCCACCGAGATGGTGTTGGCGATGCCGGGCGTTTCGGCCAGCGTGGCGTTGACCTCGTCCAGCACCTCCTGCGTGCGCGACAGGGATGCCGCGTCGGGCAACTGGATGTTGACGAAGAAGGCCCCCTGGTCCTCGTCGGGCAGGAAGGTCGCGGGCAGGTTGATGAAAAGCCACACCGCCGCCGCGAAGCAGGCGGCGAGGATGCCCAGCGGCACGATCCAGATCCGCAGCAGGAAGGCGACGATGCGGCCATAGCCGTCCCGCACCCAGTCGATGAAGCGGCCGACGTAGCGCAAGGGGCTGCGGCTGCCCCCCGGCCGCGGCGGACGCATCAGCACCGCCGCCAAGGCCGGGCTGAGCGTGATCGCCACCAGCGCCGAGATGGCGAGGCCGAAGCCCACCGTGACCGCGAACTGCCGGTAAAGCTGGCCGCTGATGCCGGGCAGGAAGGCCGTGGGCGTCACCACCGCCAGCAGCACGAAGGTGGTCGAGATGATCGGCGCGGTGATCTGGTCCATTGCCCGCCGCGCGGCCTCGCGCATCGACAGGCTCGGGTCTTCCTCCAGCACATGCTGGACGTTTTCGACGACAAGGATCGCGTCATCGACGACAAGCCCGATGGCAAGGACCAGCGCCAGCAGCGAGATGGTGTTCAGCGAATAGCCCATCACCAGCAGCGCCGCCATCGCCCCCAGCAGCGAGACGGGAATCGCCACCCCCGCCACTACCGTCGCCCGCCAGTCCTGCAGGAACAGGAAGACGATCACCATGACGATGATGAAGGCCTCGACGAGGATTGTCAGGATCAGGTTGACGCTGGAACTGACGAACAGCGTCGCATCGTAGATCACCTGGTATTCAAGGCCGGGCGGGAACTGGGCCGACAGCCGCTCCATTTCCGCCAGCACGGCGTCACGGGTGTCCAGCGCATTGGCGTCGGGCGACTGGTTGACCTGGATCATCGCGGCTTCCAGCCCGCTGACACGGGCCTGCGCGGCGTAGCTTTGCGCGCCCAGTTCCACCCGCGCGATGTCGCCCAGGCGGATCATGGCGCCGTTCGCGCCCTCGCGGATGATGATGTTCTCGAACTCGCGAACTTCGGACAACTGCCCCTCGCCCACGATGGTGTATTGCAGGTCCACCCCGCCTGGCGAGGGTGGCGCACCGATTGTCCCCAGCGAGGCCTGGATGTTCTGCTGCCGGATCGCCGCCATCACCTCGGCGGGCGGGATCGCCAGCGCATCCATGCGCGGGCGGTCCATCCAGACCCGCATCGAATATTCCGCCGCCCCCACGACCGAGGTGTCCCCGACCCCGTTCACCCGCGCGATGGGGTCCAGAAGCGTGGTCGAGGCGTAGTTGGCGATTTCCAGCTCGTCCACGCTGCCGTCCGGGGACAGAAGCGCGATGGCCAGGATGAAGTCGGGGGAACTGGCGTTCACCGTCACCCCCTGCTGCGTCACCGGCGTCGGCAGTTGCGGCATCGCGCTTTGCACCGCGTTCTGCACGTCCACCTGCGCCAGATCGACATCGGTGCCGACCTCGAAGGTGATCGACAGGATGTAGAGTCCGGCGTTGGAACTGGTCGAACTCATGTAGATCATGCCGTCGACGCCGTTCACGGCGGTCTCGATGGGGCTGGCCACGACCTCGGAAATGGTGACGGCATCGGCGCCGGGATAGGCGGCGATGACATTGACCGTGGGGGGCGTGATCTGGGGATATTGCTGGACCGGCAGGATCGCCAGCGCGATGGCCCCCACGATCGAGATCAGCAGCGACAGGACGACGGCGAAGCGGACCCGGTCGATGAAGAAGCGCGACATCAGTTCGCACCATCGGTGCTGGTTACGGCGGCGCCGGCCGTGCCGGTCACGACCGCCTGCTGCGGGGCGACCTGCACCGCCATCCCGTCGGCCAGCCGCTGCAGGCCCTGCAGGACAATGGTCTCGCCCCCCGACAGCCCCTCGGTCACGGCAAGCTCGGTGCCGACCTGCGCCGCGGTGCGGATGCGGCGCTGCGACACGGTGCCGTCGTCGTTCACGACATAGACATAGCGCCCCTCGCGGTCCTGCAGGGTGGCAAGCTGGGGCACCACCGGCAGTTCGGGCGGGGTCCGCGGCCCGACCGAGACGCTGACGAACTGGCCGGGGATCAGGATGCGGTCGGGGTTTTCAAGAACAAGCCGCACCGGCACCGTGCCGGTCGCCGGGTCGGTCTGGCTGGACACGTATTCGGGCCTTCCTTCCAAGGGATAGGCCGCGCCATTGGCAAGGATCACCCGGAAGGCGAGATCGCCCGCCGACAGGTGCTGCCCCTCGGCCTCCTGGCTGCGAAGCTCGATCAGCAGCCGGTCCGAGATGGAAAAGACCACGCGGATCGGGTCGGTCTGGACCAGCGAGGCCAGCGGCCCGCTGGTCGGCCCGACCAGCGCGCCCTGCGAATAAAAGGCGCGGCTGATCTCGCCCGCGAAGGGGGCGGCGATGGTGGTGTAGCCCTGCTGGATGCGGGCGCTCTGCAGGTCGGCCTCGGCCACGGCGACGGCGGCGCGGGCGGCGGCCTCGGTCGCCTGCGCGTCCTCCAGCAGCGACTGGGCGGTGACGTTGCGCTGGACCAGCACCTCCTGCCGGGCAAGCTGCTGCTCGGTGTTCAGCAGTTGCGCCCGGGCCTGGGCCACCCGCGCCTCGGCCGCGCCAACGGCGGCGTCATAGGGGGCGGATTCGATGCGGAACAGGGTCTGGCCCTCATCCACGAAATCGCCCGCGTCGAATTCGACGGCCTCAAGAAAGCCCTGCACGCGGGCGATCAGGTCCACGGCGTCGATCGCCTCGACCGTGCCGCTGAAGACCTCGGCATCCGCGATCGGCTTGACGGCGACGGGGGCCGCCACCACGGCGGGGGGCGGCATCGCGGGCTGCTGGGACAAGGCCGGCTGCGAGGCCGCCACCAGAAGCGCAAGGGTCGCCAGAAGCTGTCGCACCATCGTCCCGCACCTCATGTTGCCTTCAGGCTCAAGCCGGAAGCCGCGGTTCGGTTGCATGGGCGGGGCCAGGAATATCCCGCCGCGGCCCGCAGGGTCACGCAGAAGCGAGGCTATGGCCCTTTCCCGCCCGCGGGCAAGGCCCTTGCGGGACGGGTCCGCGCCCGAAAACCGCGGAGGTGTTCTTTCACCGGCCCCCGCCCGTGCCTATCTGCTGCCCGCACCCCTCGGGCAAAGGGCTTCATCCATGACCGACCGTTTCCGCCGGGTTCCCTCGGCCCGGCTTGCCCGCCTCGCGGGCTTCGGCCGGATCGCCGGCGGCGTCGCGGCCGGGGCCCTGGGCGAAGGCGCCCGCCGGCTGGCGAAGGGAGAGCGCCCGCAGTTGCCCGACCTGCTGCTGACGCCCGCCAATGCCCGCAAGGTGACCGCGCAGCTTTCGCAGATGCGGGGCGCGGCGATGAAGCTGGGGCAGATGCTGTCCCTTGACGCGGGCGACATGCTGCCGCCGGAACTGACCGCGATCCTCGCCCGGCTGCGCGACGAGGCCCATGTCATGCCGCCCCGCCAGCTTGACGGGGTGCTGGCCGGGGCCTGGGGGCCGGACTGGCGCCGCCGCTTCGCCCGGTTCGAGGGACGCCCGCTTGCTGCAGCCTCGATCGGGCAGGTCCACCGCGCCGTCCTGCCCTCGGGGCAGGTGCTGGCGGTCAAGGTCCAGTATCCGGGCGTTGCGGCCAGCATTGACGCCGACATCGACAATGTCGCCACGCTGCTGCGGCTGTCGGGGCTGCTGCCCCCCGGCCTCGACACCGGCCCGCTGCTGGCCGAGGCGCGGCGGCAGTTGCACGAGGAAGCCGACTATGCCCGCGAGGCCGCGCAGATGCGCCGCTATGCCGCGCTGCTGGAAGGTGATCCCCGCTTTGCCGTGCCGCGCCCGGTGGACGATCTGCTGCGCCCCGGCGTCCTGCCGATGGACTTCCAGCCGGGTGCGCCGATCGAGGCCCTTGCGGCCGCCCCCGAGGACCAGCGCAATGCCGCGCTGGCAGCCCTCCTGGACCTTGTGCTGCGCGAATTGTTCGACTTCGGGCTGATGCAGACCGATCCCAATTTCGCCAACTACCGCTGGCAGGCGGACACGGGACGGATCGTCCTGCTGGATTTCGGCGCCACGCGCCCGGTCGCGCCCGACACCGCCGCCGCCTATCGCGGGCTGCTGCAGGCCGGGCTGGCGGGCGACGGGGCGCGTCTGCGCGGGGCGCTGGTGGCGGCGGGCTTCGTTTCGCCCGCGCAGGACCAGCGGCACGGCGCGGTGATCGGGACCATGATCGCCGTCCTGCTGGCCCATGTCGAGGCGAGCCGCGGCGGATTGTTCGACTTTGCCGACCGCGGCTTCGTGGCCGAATTGCGCGAACTCGCCGCGCCGATCCTTGCCGACCGGGAAAGCTGGTGCCTGCCGCCGCCGGGGACGATCTTTGTCCAGCGCAAGATCAGCGGCACCGCGCTGCTCTGCGTGCGGCTGGGGGCGCGGGTGCCGCTGCTGGACCTCGTGGCCCGGCACGGCTGAACGCGGGCCGCCCTACCCGGCCCCGGCCACGGGGACGTTGTCGATCAGCCGCACATCGTCCAGCCATGCCGCCGCCAGCAGGCGGGCGGGGCGGTCGGCGCGGGTCAGCGGCGACAGGTCGTCCTCGGCCCGCAATTCCAGGTATTCGATCTCGCGGAAGCCCGCCGCAAGGATCGCCGCCCGCGCCGCCGCCAGCACCGGCGCGGCGGCTTGCCCCCCGGACAGCGCACGGGCGGCGCGGAACAGCGCCGCGGCGAGCTTGGGCGCGACCGCCCGCTCCGCCGCCGAAAGCCGCAGGTTGCGCGAGGAAAGCGCCAGCCCGTCCCCCTCGCGCACCGTCCCGCAGCCGATCACCTCGATGGGAATGTCGAGGTCGCGGGCCATGCGGCGGACCACCTGCAACTGCTGGAAGTCCTTTTCCCCGAAAAAGGCCACATCCGCCCCGGTCTGCAGGAACAGCTTGGCCACGACCGTGGCGACCCCGTCGAAATGGCCGGGGCGATGGGCGCCGCAAAGCCCCTCGGTCACGCCGTGGACCGAGACGGTGGTGGCGAAGCCCGGCGGATAGATTTCCCCGGCCGCCGGGGCATAAAGCAGATGCGCCCCGGTCGGCCCCAGCTTGGCAGCATCCTCTCCTTCCGTGCGGGGATAGGCGGCGAGGTCGGCGGTGCTGTTGAACTGGCGCGGGTTGACGAAAAGCGTGACCACCACCCGGTCGGCGCGGGAAAGCGCCGCGCGGACGAGGCTCAGGTGGCCGTCGTGCAGGGCGCCCATGGTGGGGACGACGGCGATAGTCGCGCCCTCGGATCTCCAGCGGGCGGTGATGGCGCGCAACTCGGCAAGGGTGGAGACGATCGGGACGCTCATTGCGCGGGTTCGTCGCCGAAGGCGTGTTCCGGCGCAGGGAAGCGGCGGGCGCGGACATCCTCGGCGTAAGCGGCGATGGCGCTGCCGGCGTCGCGGCCAAGCTCGGCATAGCGGCGCACGAACTTCGGGCGGAAGTCCTCGAACAATCCCAGCATGTCGTCGATGACGAGGATCTGGCCATCGCAGGCGGCGGACGCCCCGATGCCGATGGTGGGGATCGGGATGGCTTCGGTGATGCGGCGGGCCAGCCCCTCGGGCACCTTTTCCAGCACCAGCGAAAAGGCCCCTGCCCCGGCCAGCGCCGCCGCCTCGGCGGCGATCCGGTCGGCGTCCCCGCCCCGCCCCTGCACCTTGTAGCCGCCAAGCGTGTGGACCGCCTGCGGCGTCAGCCCGACATGGGCCATGACGGGGATGCCCCGCGCGGTCAGGAAGCCCACGGTTCCGGCCATCCCGGCGCCGCCTTCCAGCTTGACCGCCCCCGCCCCGGTTTCCGCCATCAGCCGGGCGGCGTTGCGGAAGGCCTGCTGCGGGTCTTCCTCGTAGGAACCGAAGGGCATGTCGATCACCATCAGCGCGCGGTCCAGGCCCCGCCGGACGGCCTGCCCGTGCAGGATCATCATCTCCATCGTGACGCCAAGGGTGGATGGCAGCCCGTGCAGCACCATGCCGAGGCTGTCGCCGACCAGAACGAGGTCGCAATGCCGGTCCACCAGCCGCGCCATGGGGGTCGTGTAGGCGGTCAGGCAGGCAATGGGATCGCCCCCCTTGCGCGCCAGGATGTCGGGCGGCGTGATCGCCCGGATGGCTGCCGCTACGCTCATGCCTGCCTGTCCTTTCCCGCCGGATTTCCCGCCCCGCGCAGGGCTGGAATGCGTCCTTCGACCCATGCCGGGAATATACGACAAGGCGCGGAATGGAACCCGCATCATGCCGCGCCTGACGGTCCTGTGCCGCAAGAAGGTTGTTTTCCAAGGCTTCCCGGTATAGGACCCGCCGGGTTCGCAGGTCCCGGACGCTCCTCCTGATGCGTCCTGCCCGCTCGTGATCCGATGCGATTGCAGGGTAGCGCCGCACTTCGGTGTGGGGCCTTCATTCATGTGCCGCCGGTCATCCGGCCGGCGCCGATCAGGGTTGAAGACGGAGCCACATGCAGGATTCAAAGCTGGCGGTAAGCCAGGTCTACAAGGTGTTCGGCAATGACGCCGACGGCGCCTTGCGCCTGCTGCAGCAGGGGAAAAGCAAGCAGGAGATCCTCGCCCAGACCGGCGCGACCGTGGGCGTCCAGGACGCCTCGTTCAGCGTGAAGGAAGGCGAGATCTTCGTGGTCATGGGCCTGTCCGGCTCGGGCAAGTCCACGCTGGTACGGATGCTGAACGGGCTGATTGCGCCCACCGCAGGCCAGATCCTCATCGACGGAGAGGACGTGGCAAGCGCCAGCCCCGCCGCGCTGCGCCGCATCCGGCGCGAGAAGATCTCGATGATCTTCCAGCATTTCGCCCTGTTCCCGCATTGGACGCTGGCCGACAACGTGGCCTACGGGCTGAAGATCACCGGGGTTCCGAAGGACCGGCGCCGCGCCCGCGCGCTTGAGGTTCTGGAGCAGGTCGGGCTCGCGCCCTGGGCCGACAGCCTGCCCTCCGACCTGTCGGGCGGGATGCAGCAGCGTGTCGGCCTTGCGCGCGGGCTCGCCGCCGGATCGGACATCCTGCTGATGGACGAACCTTTTGGCGCGCTGGACCCGCTGATCCGGCGCGAGATGCAGACCGAACTGCTGAACCTGCAGCAGAAGCTGAAGAAGACCATCGTCTTCATCACCCATGACCTGAACGAGGCGCTGCTGCTGGGCAACCGCATCGCCATCATGAAGGACGGCCGCATCGTCCAGATCGGCACCGCGCAGGAAATCGTGACCGCCCCCGCCGATGATTACGTCGCGGCCTTCGTGGCAGACATCGACCGCGGCCGCGTCTTCACCGCCGACGACGTGTCAAGCCCGGCCACGACCCTGCAGCTTCGCCAGACCAGCGTCCGCGACGCCCTGCGGATGATGGAACAGGGGGGCAGCAACGCCCTTTACGTCATGGACGGACTGCGGGTCGCGGGCGTCGTAACCTATCAGCAGCTCGCCGCCTCGGAAATGGACCCCAGCCCTACGACGACGCTGCAAGAGGCGCTGATCACCGACTTCCCCACCGCCGACGCCACGACCAGTCTCAGCGACCTTTACGGCGCGGCCGGTTCCGGCCTGCCGATCGCCGTCACCGACGACCGCGAGCGGCTGGTGGGCGTGGTCGAACCGTCGGACGTGCTGGCGCATCTGTCGGGCGATGCCGGCGCCGAAATCCCCCAGGACAAGGAGCAAGCCCATGCTCAGCCCCGCTGACATCGTGACCCTGCCCTTCGATGACTGGGTGAACGCCTTTGTCCGGGGCTGGCTGGTCCCGAACTTCCGGCCCTTCTTCCGCGCGGCGCAGGTGCCGATCACCTCGGTCCTCGGCTGGCTGGAGGCCCTGTTCCTTGCGGTGCCGATGCTGGTGACGACGGCGCTGTTCGCGGGGGCGGCATGGAAGACTGCCGGGCGCGGGATGGCGATCTTCACCATCCTCGGCTTCGCCTTCGTGGACATGATCGGCCTCTGGGGCGAAACGATGACCACGCTGGCGATGATCGTGACCTCGGTCTTCTTCTGCGCCGTCATCGGCATCCCGGCGGGCATCCTCGCCGCGCGTTCGGACCTCGCGTGGAAGATCATGCGGCCCGTTCTGGACGTGATGCAGACGATCCCGTCCTTCGTCTATCTGGTGCCGATCGTGATGCTGTTCGGCGTCGGCATGGCGCCGGGCATCATCGCCACCATCGTCTTCGCCCTGCCCCCCATCGTGCGGCTGACCAACCTCGGCATCCGCAACGTCCGCGCCGACCTGATCGAGGCGGCCGAGGCCTTCGGCTCCACCCGCTGGCAGATGCTGTGGGACCTGCAGCTTCCGCTGGCGATGCGGACGATCATGGCGGGGCTGAACCAGACGCTGATGATGGCGCTGTCGATGGTCGTCATCGCGGCGCTGATCGGTGGCGGCGGCCTCGGCCTTGTCGTCAACACCGGCCTTGGCCGCATGGACGTGGGCGGCGCGACCGCGGGCGGCGTCGGCATCGTGGTCCTTGCCATCGTGCTGGACCGCATCACCCAGGGGCTGGCCGAGCGGTCAGGCGTCCGCCGCGCCTCGTTGCGCCAGCGGATTTCGGGCCTTTTCCGCCCGCAGGCCGTGCCGGCGCCCGTGCCTGAAACCCGGAAGGCAGGCTGAACCTGCCTCTTTCGCATGGCGGGCCGACCGTTGGCCCGTCCATCCGCAAATCGAAACAAGAGAAAAGGAGACCCGGATGATGTCCCGTCTCAAGCTTCCCCTGATCGCGACTGCCGCAGTGGCGCTGTTGTCCGCCATGCCGGCGCAGGCCCAGAACCAGGACCGCCCCGGCGAGGGCCAGTCGATCACCATGGCCCGCCCAAGCTGGGACACCGGCTGGTTCCAGACCGAGATCTTCAGCCAGGTGCTGCGCGAACTCGGCTACGAGGTGTCCCAGCCGATGACGCTGGACAACCCCGCCTTCTACCAGTCGGTCGCCTATGGCGACGTGACCATGTGGGTGGACGGCTATTTCCCCGGCCACACCACCTACAGCCCGTTTTATGAAAGCGGGGCCGAGGTCGTCGGCGTGGTCGCGCCCCGCGGATCGATCGAGGGCTATCTGGTGGACAAGGCCGCGGCCGAGCGGCTGGGGATCACCTCGGTCGAGGATTTCAAGCGCGACGAGGTCAAGGAAGCCTTCGACCGCGACGGCGATGGCCGCGCGGACCTGGTGGCCTGCCCGCCCGGCTGGGCCTGCGAGATGGTGCTGGAACATCACATCGAGGCCTATGACCTGCGCGACCACGTGAACCCGATCAAGGCGGGCTATGCCGCCGCCATGGCCGACGCGGTCGCGGCCCATGGCGCGGGTGAGCCGGTGTTCTTCTACACCTGGACGCCCAACTGGACGGTGAACGAACTGGTGCCCGGCGAGGACGTGGTCTGGATCGAGGTTCCCGAAGTGGACCTGCCTGCCGACCTGATGCACCTGGCGGATTCCGCCACCAGTCCGGGGATCGAGGGCTGCGTCAGCGATCCCTGCCGGCTGGGCTTTCCGGCCAACGACATCTCCTCGGTCGTGAACACGGCCTTCCTGGACGAGAACCCGGCCGTGCGGGCGCTGCTGGAAGCCGCCGAGATCCCGGCGGCCGAAATGTCGGCGCAGAGCGCGAAGATGAACGCGGGCGACACCGACATCGTGGCCCATGCCACCGCATGGATCGCGGAAAACCGCGCCACCGTGGACGGCTGGCTGGAACAGGCCCGCGCCGCCGCGCGCTGACCCGACAGACAGGATGCACGGAACAGCGGGCGCCGGGAAACCTGCGCCCGTTTTCGTCACGGGCCGGAATGGAACCGCCGGGCAGGTTCGGGCGCTGGGGTTCATCCAATGCCCGCTCGCCATTTCGTGAGGAGCGGTGAACGGGCATCCACCTGCGGAAAGGAACAGGCCCCATGGTCGTGTTGCACTGCGCCGTTGCGATCCTGCTGGTCATCCTTCTCATCATCCGCATGCGGGTGGACCCGGTCATCGCGCTGGTGCTGGGTTCGCTTTACCTCGGGCTCGCCTCGGGGGTGGGTTTCACCGGGACGCTGGCCGCGATCACCTCGGGCTTCGGCGAGATCATGGCCAAGGTCGGGCTGCTGATCGGCTTCGGGGTGCTGATCGGCTCGCTTCTGCACGCGACAGGGGCCTTCAAGCGCATCGTCACGGTGCTGGTCGCAGGCGTCGGGCCACGGCGGCTGCCCTATGCCATGGCGGCGGTCATGTCGACGATCTTCCCCTCGATCTATGTCGATGTGCAGGTGGTGCTGGCCTCGCCGGTCGCCCGCGCGGTTGCGCCCCATGTCGGGCGGACCGGCCTGCCGCTGCTGGCGGGGGCCATCGGCACGGGCATCTTCTCGGGCTATGTCTTCGTGGTGCCGGGGCTGGCCGTGCTGCTGATCGCAGGCCAAGTGGATGTGAGCCTCGGGGCCTGGCTGTTCTGGGGCCTGATCCTCGGGCTTTCCACCGCGCTGCTGACGACCTTCCTGTTCCAGATGCTGCTGCGGACGCGCTACTGGAAACCCGTCTCGGACGAGGACCCCGACGACGCGATGGAGGAGGTCGAGGCGCATGACCGCGCGGTCGAGGAGGTGCGGGACGTGAACATCCCCAGCCTGCCCATGTCGGTCGCGCCCATCCTTGTGCCGCTGCTGATGATCGCCTTCGGGGCCTTCGCCGACCTTGCGGGCATCACCAACGACTTCATCGATTTCATCGGCAACGCGAATCTGGCGCTGTTCGTCGGGCTGCTCTGGGCCTATCTGCAGGCCCGCCGGTCCATCGGGATCGAGCGCAGCAACGCGGCGGTGTCCGAGGGCTTCCATACCAGCGGCGAAATCCTGCTGATCACCGGGGTCGGCGGCTCGCTTGGCGAGGTCATCGGCGCCTCGGGCATGGGCGAGGCATTGGCGGGTCTGTTCTCGGCTGACGCCAGCGGGTCGGTCCTGCTCAGCATCCTGCTGGCGTGGTTCATCGCGGCGGTGCTGCACCTGGCCATCGGCTCGGTCTCGGTGGCGGCGCTGACGGCCGCGGGCATCATCGGGCCGATCATCCCGCAGCTTTCCGTCTCGCCGGTGGTGATCGGCCTCGCCATCGCTTCGGGGTCGCTGTTCGCGGTCCATGTGAACAGCAACTTCTTCTGGATGTTCAAGGCGTTGCTGGGTCTCTCCACCTCGGGCGCGCTGAAGACGCTGACGGTCGTCACCTCGCTGGCGTCGCTGGTATCCCTGCCCATGGTGTTCCTCGTGAGCCTGGTTCTCTAGAGCCTCGCTCCGCGTCTGTTCCCGGCGCATTTCCCGTCACCGCAGCCGCTCGGCAACCCGCCCCTTCCAAGGTGGCGGGGCGCTGGCGGTTGTCGGATTCAGGCGAGGATTCCCTTCGACGATCTGGCATAGTCCGGCCGCTTGAAGGGAAGATAACAAATCATTGAGAATCACAACCGCAGGTTGTAAGCGTTCTCTTGCCGATGCTTCGGCGAAGCTACGCCGAGCGGATTTCCCCCATGCTGACAAGGTGATGGGGTGTGCCGTAACCCCTCCGCCGGCACTATCACAAAGGGAACCTGCTGAATCATGGCAGCAAGAGCAAAACCGGGACAGTTGGGCATGGCGACTCCGTTCGGAGAGTTGCTGGGACGTTCCACGGCAGAGATGAATGCCGAAATCGACGACTATGTGGCGCTCGGCGTCGACTGGGTGCGCTTGGACATCCACTGGAGCCTTGTCCAGCCCCGCGCCAACGGCAGCTTTGAATGGTCGCAGGTGGACAAGGTCTTCAACGCCCTTGACGCCAAGGGGATCAAGGTCACGGCGGTGCTGAACAACACCCCGAACTGGGTGGGCGACAACCTGTCCAGCCGCGCCGACCAGGAAGCCTTCGGCCGCTTCGCAGGCGCTGCGGCGCAGCGCTATGACCACATCGTGGACCACTGGGAAGTCCTGAACGAGCAGAACAAGAGCGGGATCACGCCCCAGAACTATACAAGGGTGCTGCAGCAGGCGCATGACGCGATCAAGGCGGTGAACGGCGATGACGCTGTCATCACCGGCGGCACCGCGGCGGTCCCCTCGACCGGCAACGGGATGTGGGGCGCGGTCGACTACCTCAAGCAGATGTATGACGCGGGGGCCAAGGACTATTTCGACGCCGTGGGCTACCACCCCTACAGCTTCCCGCTGATGCCCAGCAGCGACAAGTCCTACAACGGCTGGCAGATGATGGAAGACGGCATCCGCAAGACGATGGTGGACAACGGCGACTCGCACAAGCAGGTCTGGATGACCGAGTTCGGCGCCAAGCAGGCGGGCAATGGCCTGACCGTCAGCCAGGGCGACGCGGCGCGGATGCTGCGCGATGCCGTGGACATCGCCGAGGACCTGCCTTGGGCCGGGCCGATCATGTGGTTCTCGTACCAGGATTCCAGCTTCGAGCCGGGCTTCGGCCTGCTGGACGGCAACGGCAACCGCCGCGAGGCCTACTGGGCGTTCAAGGAACTGGGCACCCAGGACGGCGGCTCGGGGCCTGTTTCCTCGCCGCCGCGGGGCGAGACCGAACAGCCCCCGGTTTACGCGGCACCGCCGCCGCAGCAACCGGCCCCCGACTCGGGTTCCGGGTCCGACAACGGCCGGACCATCGAGGGCGGCAGGGGCAACGACGTGCTGCACGGCACCAGCGGCGACGACATCCTGATCGGCCGGGGCGGACAGGACCGCTTCACGGGCGGTTCGGGCCGGGACACCTTCGTGTTCAACGAAACCGGGTCCTATGACCGCATCACCGACTGGGAAAAGGGCGACAGGATCGACCTGCGCGGCCTTGATGCCGATTCCGGGCGCTGGGGTCACCAGGGCTTCGACTTCGTCGGCTCGAACTGGCTGCGGGACGCGGGCGACCTGGGAGTCTACACCAGCCGGGCGCATAACAAGACCTATATCCAGGCCAACACCGACAACGACCGCGAGTTCGAGGTCAACATCGTCCTGGACGGTATCCACCAGCTCAGCGCGTCGGACTTCCTGATCTGATCCGCAGCTTTACAGGATATGGCGGGCGCTGACGACTCCGGCGCCCGCCTTCCCTGCCAGCAGCTCGTTGTAAAGCGCCGTGACCTTGGCCGTCATCTGCGCGGTCGTGTAGCGGGCCAGATAGCGGCGGCGGCCGTTTTCGCCGAAGCGGGCCAGTTCGGCGTCCGAGGTGGCGCGGATCATCGCCACGATCCCCTGCACGTCGTCGGGCTGGAACAGCCGGCCCGTCTCGTTATCGACGACGATGTCCTGCAGCCCGCCCACCTGGCTGGCAAAGACCGCAAGCCCCTGCTGCATCGCCTCGGCGGCGACAAGGCCGAAGCCTTCCCAGCGAGACGGGACCAGCAGCAGGTCGGCCCGGCGATACAGGTCGAAGACCGTCGCGCGGTCCTGCCAGCCGATGATGCGGACGTTGTCAGGGCAGTCCGGCAGCGCCTCGTCCGAGGTGATGCTGCTGCCGATGGCGACGGCCTCGGCATCGTCCCCCAGCTCGCGCATGACCTCGAGGAAGGTGTCGAAGCCCTTCTGCCGGTCGAAGCGCCCGGCGAATGCGATCAGCCGGCGGGCGGGCGCGGGCGTCAGGTAGTCGCCCGCGATCCCGTTCCCCGGAGGCGGGCTGATGCCGTTCTCGATCACCACCAGCCGGTCGGGGGAAATGCCCGCGGCCAGCGCCTCGCGCCGTTCGTGGTCCGAGATGCAGACGATCCGCTCGGTCACGCGGGCCAGCAGCCGTTCCACGAGGGCCGTCGCCCGCCGCATCCGGCTTGAGCCTTCGCGCGAGAAAGCCCAGCCATGCGGGCAATAGACCACATGCGTCCCCTTGGGGATCAGCGGGAAGAAGGCGCGGATCGCGGCGCCGGCGAAGGTCGAATGGATATGCAGGATGTCGGGCCGGGTCCGGCGGACATGGCGCAGCGTCAGCAGCGCCATCCGCAGAAGCGCCCGGACCGAGCCGCGGCGGTGGCGGAAGGTGATGAGGCTGAACCGCGGACCGGACAGCTTCGACAGCGCCTCGCGGTTGATTTCCGGGGTGATGACGTCGATCTGCACATCCGCAAGGCTGTGCAACTGCTCGCCCACCAGTTCCTCGAGATAGGTCACGACACCGCCCAGGGGGGCTTCGGTCACATGAAGGATGCGGTGCAGGGGGGGGTTGGCGTCACGCATGGCGCACCTTTGTCACGGCGTCGCGCAGGCGGCCGTAGATCCCCGGCGCCGCGCCCCGCGCCAGCAGCATGGCGGCGCGGCTGGGGCCGAGGCCGCCATGGCGGATCGCCGAGGCCAGCAGCGACAGGGCGCGCAAGGGCCGGGTGCGGACGATCTGGGGAACAAGAAAGCGGGCGAGATAGCCGTGCATGGCGCGGGGCGACAGCCGCCCGGCCTGCCGCGCCGCCCATTCCAGCACCTCGGCCTGCGAGGTGGTATAGCTCAGCCGCCCGGCGGCGCGGTCGTCGTGCCAGATCACCTCTGGCTCGGGCAGCATGCGGAAGCGGGCGCCCGCCTCCTCCAGCCGCAGGCAGAGGTCCAGATCCTCGAGGCAGCGCAGGCCGCGGTCGAAGCTGACCCGCGCGAACAGCGCCCGCGGGATCACGAGGGTCGAGGTCTGCATCAGCCCGTCGTCCGCGAACAGGTAGTCGCCCACGCTTTCATCCGGGCCGATGGCGCGCGGCGGCTTGACCATGCGGTTGCCGTCGCCGCGGTCGAACAGCAGCGGCGAATACCAGACGGTCAGTTCGGGCGCGTCATCCTCGCGGATCGCCGCGTCCAGCCGCTGCAGCTTGCGAGGCAGGAACTCGTCGTCCGAATCGAGAAACGCAAGGAATTCGCCCGCCGCCGCCCCCGCGCCCGTGTTCCGGGCGGCCGAGGCGCCCGCATTGGGCTGGCGGATGCAGCGGATGCGGGGGTCGCCCATGGCCTCGACCGCCGCGGCGGTGTTGTCGCGCGAGCCGTCGTCCACGACGATCACCTCGAAGTCGGGGAAGGTCTGGGCCAGGCAGGATTCGATCGCGCGGCCGATGGTGTCGGCGCGGTTGTAGGCCGGAATGACGATCGAGAATCGCGGCGGGCCGCCTGCGCGATCGCCGCCGGGCGCTGCTGCATTCCTGAATGTCCGGTTCATCAAGGCCGCCGATGCGAAACGTGGAGATCGTTATATAGTTAATAGGACGCCTCAGATCACTCGAAGGCAAACCGAAATGTGTTTGACAGGCGGGGAATTGCCGAAATACGGAGGTTGCGCCCGTCCCGTTGTTCCTGTCAGAAGACCTCGCATCCGCCCGGGCTGGACGGGCAAGCTGATCTATTGTGCATGGATCAACTGCTGATTGAGGTTTTGTTTCGATGTCGGGCGAGTTTCACCTTTCGGTTGTAATTCCCAACCGCAACCGGGCGCATTCCCTTGCCCGCGCGGTCCTGTCGGTGCGCGATGACGACGCCGGGGCTGAAATCATTGTCGTCGACGACTGCTCGGACGAGGACCTGTCCGCCGAATACGCCCGGCTACAGGCCATGGGCGTGCGGGTGCTGCGGCAGGACAGCCGCCGGCGCGGCGGGGCGGCGCGGAACCGCGGCGTGCGCGAGGCCGGGGGCACCCATGTCAGCTTTCTCGACTCGGACGATGTCTGGCTGCCGGGCCGCCACGACCACATCCGCCGCTTCTATGCCGCGCCCGGCCGGGACCGGACGGTTCTGGTCAGCGGCGCCCTGCTGCATATCGACGGCGACATCCGCAGGCCGCACCAGCCGGACTGGCGGCCGGGCCGCTCGCTGGTCGAATACTGCTACCGCGACGGCGGCCGGGTGCAAACCTCGATGCTGAGCCTGCCCGCCGGCATCGCCCGCGCCCATCCCTTTGACGAGGATCTGCGGGTGAACCAGGACACCGACCTTGCCATGCGGATGGACCGGGCCGGGATCGCCTTTCACATCGACCCCGAGCCGGGCGTCATCAAGGAGGAATCCCCCCGCCCCGACCGGCTGACCACCGGGGCCGAGACGGCGGACCTGTCCTTTGCCTGGTACCGGCGCGAGTCGGGCGACTGGTCGCCCGCCGCCCGCAGCGGCTATTTCCTGCAGGACCGGGTCTGGCGGCTGGCTGATTCCGGCCGCCGCCCCGCCGCCTTCGCGGCGCTGGCCCGCAGCCTCGTGCCCCCCGTCTCGCCGCGCGAAACCGCCCGCCGGGCACTGAGCATGATCGCGGGCGAAGGGCTTTACAGCCGGCTGCGCGCGGGCTGGCGGCAGCGGGCGCCGGCACCGGTCGACCCCGGCCTGATCGCGGCGGGCGAAAGGTGGCGCGAGTTCGACGCCCGCGCCCGCGCCTTCTGTGCCACGGCGCGGGACGCTGCCGCAGGGCAGCCGGGGACCATCCGATGACCCGCCTCATCTGGCCGCTTCTTCTGCTGCTGGCGGCGGTCGCGCCCGCGCAGGCGCAGCAGCATGTGATCGCCTCGGGCGAAACACTTGAAATCTCGGTCTTCCGGGTGCCCGAACTGACGCGCGAGGCCGTCGTGGACATCGACGGCCAGATCGCCTTTCCGCCCTTGGGGCGGATCGCGGTCGCCGGGAAGACCACCGAGGATGTCACAGCGCTTCTTCAGGAACGCTTGTCAGGGTTGGAGATCATGCTGGACGCGCAGGTGACGGTGGGGCTTGCCGCCGTGCGCCCCGTGGTGATCGGCGGCGATGTCGCCCAGCCCGGCGCGATCCCCTTTGAACGGGGGATGACCGTGCGCCGCGCCATCGCCATGGCGGGGGGGCTGGGGGCGCTGCGTCCCTCGCTGGGGGCCGCGGCTGAATTGCGCGCCGAAGGCGATGCCATCGCCGCCGAGCTTCTGGCCCAGCACGCGACGCTGGCCCGCGCCCGCGCCGAACTGGACGGCGCCGGGCAGATCGCCGCCGCCGACCTGCCCCGGCTTGCCGGCAACGAGGACGAGGCCGTCCTTGCGCTTGCCAACCGCCTTCTGGCGGCGGCCAATGCCGAAAGCGAGGCGGAAAAGGCCTTCTACACCCGCGACATTTCCATGATCGACACCCGCGTCGCCCGGCTGAAGGAACAGATCGAGTATCAGCGGGCGCTGGTCGAGCAGCAGATCGAGGAAGTCACCCGCTACACCGACATGCAAAGCCGTGGGCTGACCCCGCAGACCCGCGTGTCCGAGGAATACCGCACCCTCAACGAACTGCGCGGCAATCTTTCCGAAGTCGAGGCCTCGATCGCCGATGTCGAGCGCCAGCGCGAAAGCGTCGCCCATGAGCTTGACCGCCACGACGCCCGCCGCACCGCCGCGCTGGAAGCCGAGGCGCAGGAGGCCCTGACCGCCATCGCCGCGCTGAACGCCCGCATGAACGGCGTCGCGGGCCAGCTTTCCCAGCTTGGCGCCGGCGGCTTCGACGCCGTCGAGGTGACGCTGTATCGCGTGGCCGACGGTCAGGAAACAGCGGCCGAGGCCAGCGAGGACACCGTCCTGCAGCCGGGCGACCTGATCGAGGTCGACCTGCCCGACAGCTTCTTCGGGCTGCCGCCTTCCGCCGGTGCCTTGTCGGCCGAACCCGCCTCGGTCCCGCGGCGTTCCGGCCAGCTCTCGACCCTGGCCCAGCAAAGGCCCACGCCATGAACCACGCCAGCCTTCCCCCCGACCCCCAAACCGGGCAGCAGGCCGGACATCACGGGGCCGAGGCAGTGCCGCAGCCCGCCGCCTCGTTCACCCTGGGCGAGGTCTTCGCCGCGATCCGGCGCAGCCCGCTGCTGGTGCTGCTGTTCACCGCGATCGGCGGCGGCGGCGCCTTCATGGCCGCAAAGGCGATGCCCGACAGCTATTCGGCCACGGCCAAGCTGATCTCGGACGCCGACCGCGCCGGCATCATCCAGCGGACCGAGCCGGGCACCCAGGTCACCGCCGAGGATGCCGCCACCGCGACCATCGTGGAAACCATCGACACCCCCGTGTCGCTGGCCTATGCGCTGGACGCGCTGACGCCCCAGCAGCAGTCGGAACTGATCGTCACCGCCGAGTTCCCGCCCGACGAGCCGATGACCGAGGCGCAGCAACGGGCGCAACTGCTGCGGCACATGTCGCGCAGCCTCGACGTGACCCACAGCGGCCGGTCCTATGTGGTCAACATCACCTACAACTCGGAAAGTCCCGAGCTTTCGGCCACCATCGCCAATGCGGTGGCGCAGGGCTACCTGAAATCCCGGTCGGACCTGCGGCTGGACGTCTACCAGCAGATGCTGGTGAACCTCGACCGCGAGCTGGACACCCTGACCCGCGACCTCGCGGAAGCCGAGCGACGCGCCCAGACCACCCGCGAACGCGGCCGCCTGATGCAGTTGCGCTTTGAGACCCTGACCGGCCAGCGCCAGACCGAGGCCATCGAGGCCAGCGCCGAGGTCTATGCCCAGCAGCGCGAAGCCGAGCGCGAGGTCCAGGCCACCGCCGCCGTCTATGAACAGCTTCTGCTGGAATACCGCCGGATTCAAAGCCGGATCGGCGCGCCGGAACTGACCGTGCAGCTTTTCGCCCCCGCCGTGGTCCCGCTGACCCCGGCCGGGTTCAACGCCAAGCCGATCATCCTGGCGCTGGGGCTGGTGGCGGGCTTCCTTGCCGGATCGTCGCTGGCCATCCTGCGAAGCGCCTGGCAGCGCCGGCGCCTTGCGCGGAGGGACCAATGACCGAAGCAAGACCCGATCTCTGCGTGCTGATCCCGGTCTTCAAGGACCAATCCGGGCTGATCGAGACGCTGGAGGTGCTGGGCCGCGAGTCCCATCCCTTCGACATCGTGGTGGTGGACGACGGCTCGCCCCAGCCCGTCACCTGCGCCGAGAGCTACGGCCCCCATGCCGTGACCCTGATGCGGCTGGACCGCAACCGGGGGATCGAACACGCCCTGAACGCCGGGCTGGAGGCGATCCTTGCGCGCGGCTATCCGCATATTGCCCGGCTGGATTGCGGCGACCTGCCCCTGCCCGGCCGGTTCGCGCGGCAGGAGGACTTCCTGAAGGCCAACCCCCGCGTCGGCATGGTCGGCACATGGGCGCGCTGCGTCGATGACGACGGCAACTACATGTTCACGCTGCGCTTCCCGGTGGACCATGACGAGATGCTGCGCAAGCAGCGCTACGTCCCTGCCCTTCTGCATCCCACGATCATGATCCGGGCCGAGGCGCTGCGCGACATCGGGCTTTATTCCGACCGCTACAAGACCGCCGAGGATTACGACCTGTTCGTCCGCATGGGCCGCAACTGGCGTCTGGCCAACATCCCGGAGGTGCTGACGCAATACACCATCAGCGCCACGGGCACGACCGCGGCCAGGCGCAAGCGCAACCTCGTGGCGCGCTTCCGGGTGCAGCGGGACAATTTCTCGGCCCGCGATCCCCATGCCTGGGCCGGGATGGCGCGGACGCTGCTGTTCATGGCCATCCCCTTCGGCTGGCTGAACGCGGTCAAGAAGAAGGCGTGGAAGTGACGGCCAGCGCCTCGGCTGCCACGCGCGAGGGGCTGCAGGCCGCGCCGCTGATCGTGCTTCTGGTGGTGGCGACGGTCTTCAACGACCTGATGCCGCTGCTGCCGGCGGGCGAGCTGTCCAAGGACGGCTTCATCTATGTCCTGCCGCTGGCGCTGCTTTACTTCGTGATGCAGCCGGGACGGATCGCCATCCCCTCGGCCTTCTTCCTTGTGACCGTGGCCTTCCTTGTGGTCGTGGTGGCGGGGGTCGCGATCAATTTCCCGGAAATCTCGACCGTCTGGTACAAGGGACGCTCGGGGATGAGCCGGGTCATCACCCAGGGCATGGCCGTCGCGCTGGGGCCGCTGGTCACGCTGATGTTCTTCAACTTCGCGGCCCGCGGCCCCGAGGGGCTGGCCGCGATCTCGCGCGGGGCCTGGGTCGCGCTGATGGTGATGGCGGGCATCGCGGTGATCGAGGTCGCCTCGTGGTACGGCATCCCCGGCCCGACCCAGATCTATGGGGCGCTGTCGCTGGTCATCCATGCCGAGACCCACGAATACTATCCCGACCGGCTGCGGATGACCGCCTTTGAATCGTCATGGGCGGCGGTGATGCTGACCTTCATCTTCCCTTTCGCCATCACCCGCGGCAGCGGGCGGCGGGTGGCGCTGGTGCTGGCCATCGTGGCGGTGATGATGGTGCTGCTGCAGTCGCGCACCGCGATGCTGGTGATCGGCGTCCAGTTCATGCTGTTCCTGCTGGGCTTCCTGCGCCACCGCAAGGACTGGCTGCTGCATGGCGCCTCGGCCGCGGCGGTCGGGCTGCTGGTGATGATGCTGATTCCGGGCGTGCAGAACGCGGTCATGGAACGGGGCAGCAACCTGATCCGCTATGGCAGCATGGACGGGCTGATCGACCCGACGCCGGGCGCGACCGAGAACGTGTCCAACGTCACCCGCCTGGCCGCCATCCGCGCCGGCCTGTCGATGTTCGAGGAACGCCCGGTCCTGGGGGTTGGCCTCGGGCAATACGGCTTCAACTATCCCTACCACATCCGGGCCGAGGACCTGCGAAGCTGGGAGGTCCGCAGCTATGCCACCGCCGCCGACGTGGGGCTGACTTGGCCGCCCGCCTATTCGCTGCACGTCCGCCTGCTGGCTGAAACCGGGCTGCTGGGCTACCTGCTGTGGCTTGCGATGATCCTGCCGCTGCTGCTGCGCTCGCTCTTGCGGGCCTCGGGGGCGAGCTACACGGGCCGGCTGCATCTGGCAGTGGCGATGACGCTCAGCGGCTGGCTGATGCTGGGGGCCAGCATCGACAGCTTCCGCTTTTTCGGGGGCTGGATCGCCCTGGGGGTCGGGCTGGCGCTGTGGCGCTCGCCCGCGCGCTCTTCGGCGGCGTAAGGACCGCCCGGTCAGGGGATCAGCCGGAACCGCCGCAGCCAGCGCATGGCCTTTGTCTCATTGTGAAGCTGGCGCAGCCCGCGCATGGCCATGTGAACCGTCCGCCGCCGCGTGGGCGCCCACGGAATCCGGCCGGTTCCATGCGGAACCTCGCGCCAGACTCCCGCCGAAGGGGGCATGGCATCCGAAAGCCGCACAAGGGCGTCGAGCCATGCGCTGGAAATATGCGCAGCCGCGACGTGCCCGCGTTCCGGCACGGTTTCGGGATTGTCGACATAGGGGTTTGTGTTGATCTCGAAGATCTGCGGACGGCCGTTGACCAGCGCGTAATCGGCGCGGCCATACTGGATGCCCGTCGCCTCGAAGGCCGCGCGCAGGACGGGTTCGTCCTCGTTGACCTGCAGGAATGCCATCTCGCGCTCGGCCGCGGGCACGATGCTGAGATCGGTGAATTCGCCCTTGCAGATCCAGTCCCGGCTCTGGTCCAGCGCCGAGGGGAACAGCCGGTCGCCGACACGAGTGTAGGACCGTTTTTCATGCAGTCCCAGTTCGTTGCGGGCATCGATATATTCGGTGACGACGAAACGGTCTCCCTGGCGGTCGTCGAGGTCGAGAGCGGCCACGGCGGCGCGCAGGGCCTCGGGCGTGCGCAGAAGCCCGGACCTCGGTCCTTCGTGATCGTCCAAGCGGCGCAGGAAGACGGGGTAGCGGAAGGATTCCGGCGGGGTCCGCAGCGGCATCATGCGGAAGTCGTTTATCCCGGCCTCGTGCAGGCGGCGCATGATGTCCAGCCTGTTGCCGATGCGGTCGGGCAGGTTCAGCATCGCGCAGTCGGGGCAGGCGCGGCGCAGCGCGTCGATCCGGTTCAGGACGGCCGGAAGTTCGTCTTCGTCCAAGCGTTCGTGGTCGGCGAAGATATAGGCCGAAACCGGCAGGCGCGGCAGTCCGGTGAATTCCTCGTAGCTCAGGATGACAATACGGCCGTGCAGGGGGTGGTCGCGGGTTTCGAGCACGTCACGGACGGTGTACTGGTGCTCGGCTGTAGCTACAAAGGTGATCATGTCAACTCACGATTTCCGGTTGCGAAGCAGAGAGATGAAGTCCTGGGCACATGGGCGGCATGTCACCAGAAGAGCGATCGGATAGGCCGCCGCTCCGGCCAGGATGATGACGGCCAGGGTCGGCACCGAAGGCTCCGGGACGCCGTTTCGAAAGCACAATGCGGCAATCGCGGCCCCCATGGCAAGCGCCGCCAGCCACACCCGCCCGATACGGCCTGACGCCGGGGCCACGTTTCCCCGTCCAAGGCGGAGGGCGAAGAACAGGACGGCGGCGATGGTTGCCAGCTCATAGACCAGGAAGGCGATCGCGGGGGCATTGCGACCCCCGGCACCGACCGTGATCGCAAATCCCGCGACCATGCAGGCCAGCGCGAAGATGCCGCCGATCAACCCGTATTCCGGGCGGCCCAAGGCCGAATAGGCGGAATCGTAGAACTGGAAGGGCAGCGACAGCGCCACCGCGAGGCACAGGATCTGCGACAGCGGCACCGCCTGGTCCCAGCCCGGTCCCACCAGCAGCGGCAGCAGCACCGGGGCGACCATCGCCAGCCCGACAAAGGCCGGGACCGCGACCATGGCAACGCCCGCGACGATCTCTCCGGCCGTGCGGACCAGACGGGGCGGGTCAAGCTGCAGCCGGACCAGCACCGAGAACGCAAGATTGTGCCCCACCCCCATCAATGCCATCCGCAACGGATCAACGATCCTCAGCGCGATGTTGAGCTGGCCCAGGGTGGCGCTGCCGAAGACTGCGTTGACCATGAAGGCCAGCACCGCCGGCACCGCGGAACCGACGCCGACATCGGCGAGGCTCAGCCAGGATAAGCGGAAGAGTTCCCGGAACCGCTGCGGATGCCAGCGCACGAGCGTCCGCATTGCCTGCCCGCGATGCCACAGGAAACCCGCCGCAAGCAGCGGATACAGCACGTTCGGCAGCAGCCGCTGCAGCAGGAGCGACCAGACCCCCCAGCCCGCCAGCGCCGCCAGCACCGCGACCAGCGAGGCGATCACCGTGCCGGCGGCCTGGCAGAACGAGATCTCGACAAAGCGGCGGCTGCGCCGGGCCACCGCCCGCGCCACCGCCCCCGGCCCCTGCCCCGCCAGCAGCAGGGCCGAAACGACCAGATACAGGGCAAATCCGGGTGCGGCCGCCCAATGCTCGATGAGCGGGCCCAGCAGCAGCGACAGCAGCACCGCGGCCCCTGTCAGCACCATCGAGACGAAAAGCGCGGTTTCCAGATGCGCGGACCGCACCTGGCGCCGCTGGCTGAGGGACTCCTCGAAGGGCAGGCCGATAAAGGCGCCCATGATCGTGGCCACGGCCAGGACCAGCGTTGCCACGCCGAATTCCGCGGGCGGCAGGATGCGGGCCACCACAACCGTGCTGGCCATCTGGGCAGACAGCCTCAGAACAGCATCTGCTGCGGAACTTCCGATCCAGATCCTGAACATTCATGTCCTGCACTCGGCCCGTTTCCGCTGCCTAATCCGCAGGTGCCCAATAAACAAGCACGGTTAACGCCAACATCGCCGATCACGAATGATCTGGCCGCGTTGTGTCGGAATTGCAATATGCCGTAGGGTCCTGTCCGTGAGAAAAATGGAATTCCCCATGCCCGGAACGATCCCTGCCCCCTGCCGCCCGTCATTTGCCCTTTCCGACCCCACCTGCGGCGGAATGCCACGAGCATTGCGGCGCGGAATGATCGGGGGAATTGCCGCGATCCTGCTGCAATTCGGATTCGCAGGCGGGGCGGCGGTGCAGGCGTCCTCGATCCCCGATGATGCCGTGGGCCTTGCCGTGGGCCTTGACGCCCTGCGCTGGCAGGACAGCCTCGACCTGCGGGCCGAATTCGCGGATTACGCCGCCATGGGCGTGCGCTGGCTGCGGACCGACCTGAACTGGGCCAGCATCCAGCGCGACGGCCCCGACAGCTTCGACTGGAGCGAGATGGACCGCATCGTCGATCTTGCCGCATCCTTCGGCATCGGGGTGCTGCCCGTTGCCGGCTCGACCCCCGAATGGGCCTGGGCGAACCCCGAGGACCATTCGCCCCCCGGCGACCCGCAGGCCTTCGGCCGCTTTCTCGAGGCGGCGGTCCGCCGCTATGAACCGCGCGGCATCGACACCTGGGAAATCTGGAACGAGCCGAACCTGGACGGGCCCTTCCCCCCCCGCCCCGACCCGGTGGCCTTTGCCGCGATCCTCAAGGCGGCGCATGCGGCCATCCGCGCCGCCGACCCGGATGCGACGGTCATCCTCGGCGGCCTTGCCGCCGCGACCTCGACCGACCGTTCGGGGCGGGCCATCGCCGCCGTGGAGTTCCTGCAGCGCGTCTACGACGAGGGCGCGGGGGGCAGCTTCGACGCCCTGGGCTTTCACCCCTATACCGGCGCCAGCCTGCCCGATCTTCGGGGCTGGCGGAATTCCTGGGCACTGATGGCCGGGCCGATCCGTGATCTGATGGCGGCGCATGGCGACGCAGAGAAGAAGATCTGGATCACCGAATACGGGGCACCCACGAACGAGGCCGAGGGCGGCGCGCCGGAATCCCGGCAAGCCGAGCAGTTGGCTGCCAGCGTGGACCTGGCCCGCGTCACGCCATGGCTCGGCCCGGTGTTCTGGTACAGCTACCGCGACCTCGGGACCGATCCGAAGGACCGCGAGGACTGGTTCGGACTGATGGCTGCTGATGGGCGCGTCAAGCCGGCGCGAGAGGTTCTGGAAAGCATAGACAACAAGTGAAAACAACGGCTTGTCAGTATTTCTCCGATTGAGGACATGGACCTTTTTACCGACGCGTCCGGCAGGGCATCATCCGTGATATGCAGGCGCTGCTGGCACCAGCGCCCTGCCCGACGCAGAAATTGCCAGTTGGCAATTCAGATCGGATTGCCCTCGGCATAGCGGCGGAAGAAGGCCAGGAAGGCGCGGTCAGGGTCCTGCGGAGGCTCTTTTCCCTGGGCCCAGGCCCGCCATTCGCCTTCGACGAAATAGATGTCATATCCCGGATGACGCAGGCGTGCCGTCTCGTAGGTTTCCGTCAGCAGCGGGGCGCCGCGGCTCTCGAGCCAGGCGGGGCGCGGGCGCAGGCTCGTGATCCCCTGCCCCGCCGGCAATGGCGGAACGGGGGCAACGGCCTTCCTGGAGGTTTCCTCGGCCTTGGCGCGGCGGCCCACCTTTGAAAACTGCAGCGCCCGGTCGGCGGCGCCCGAGGCATCGCCGTCCTTGCGCCACCAGCGCAGTTCCACATGCGTGACCGCCCTGCCCGTCTTGACCGGCAGGATCTCGACCATGAAATCCGACAGCGCGTTCACCTCGCCCACCGCCGGGTCGATGGCGCGCAGCTTGAGGTTCGACCAGGATGACAGCTTTCCCTTCGGCACGCCGATGATGCCGCGGAAGTTGTCCAGCGCGAAGCGTTCCGATGCCTTCCAGCGCAGGTTGCCGCGCTTCTGCACCATCTCGTAAAGGGTCAGGGCGTATTTCGAGGACAGCGCGAACATCACCTCGCGCTGCAGCCGGGCAAAGACCTGACTGTTGCGGATGATCTTCCGCAGCCGCGCGGGGATCTCGTATTCCAGCAGCCCGTCAGGGCGCCGGCTTTCAAGGTTGCCGCCCAGCAACTGCACCCGCTCGATCGCGGGTTCACCATCCCAGACCACCGCGACCCTGACGATCGCCGACATCAGCCGTTCAAGGCTTTCGCCCACGCGGTCGTTCGAGTTGTGGCTGCCCCGCAGCGCTGCCTTGGCAATGACATGGGTCACTGGCTTGTCGATGGCGTCCCAGGCGTTTTCCAGAAGCTGGTTGTAGATGCGCCGGTCGTTCAGCGTCAGCGGCGTCACCTCGACCAGATCAACCAGCTCACCGGGCTTGATGAGGCTGTCGGCATTGGGCCGCGCCTCTACCGTGCGAATCGCTGTTGCCATGGCCCCGCCTCGTCCAAGTCTTACCTCGTTACCGCCGCTCTGGTAAGTCTTCAACCGGGCAGCATGCGTTGCACCCGAAAAGTAAGCAACAGCTTGACAAGGGGAACAAAGGTGATTCGCAGAAGGCTGTATTCCTTGGGAAAAAGCGGGCGGTTGCCGCAGGTTGCCGGGGACACCCGTAAAGTAAGCGATATCGTCGTCCCGGAAGGTAAGACCTCCCATCCCGATTGGTAAGGAGAAGGCACCCGAAAGGTAGCGCAAGCCATCCCAAGATGTAGGAATATGGACTTTTTAT
>NZ_CP067230.1 GCF_016617715.1 Paracoccus sp. MC1862
TAAATAGGTGTTAAATAGGTGTTAAGCGCAGACAAAAGGCTTTTTTTCTACTACTTATCAAAGCTTTGAAATGTCTGCGTCTGTGTGAAGTGTCGTTTCTTCATGTGTAAAGTGGTGATTCGTCATGTGTGAAGTGTCGTTTCTCCCCGCTTCATGGGTGAAGTGTCGTTAACCTTGATTCATGTGTGAAGTGTCGTTATGGGTGAAGTGTCGTTTCCCCGAGGCCATATGAACAGCCCGCTTCTTCCCGACCGTCATCCGCAACGTGATTTCTTCGTCTGCGACATCTTCAACGCCGCCCCCAAGGCCGATGTCGGGCCGATGGAGCATCCGATCTTCTCGCTCTCGACCAAGCCCGACCTGCGCCCCCGCCATTACGAGCACAACGGGCTGTCGGTCGAGATCAAGCCCTCCTCCGACGGCATGGCCACGGTCCACGACCGCGACATCCTGATCTTCTGCATCAGCCAGCTCATCCGGGCGCTGAACGACGGGCGCGAGGTCAGCCAGATCGTCCGCTTCCAGGCCGCGGACCTTCTGCGGGCGACCAACCGGATGACCACGGGGCGGGGCTACGACCTGCTGAAGGCGGCCATGGAGCGGCTGGCCGGCACCCGCATCTCGACCAACATCACCACCGGCGGCGAGGAAATCTTCGAAACCTTCGGCCTGATCGAAAGCGCCCGCATCGTGCGCCAGACCCGCGAGGGCCGGATGCAGGAGATCGAGATCAAGCTGTCGGACTGGGTCTTCAACGCCATCCGCGCGCAGGAGGTGCTGACCATCAGCCGCGACTATTTCCGGCTGCGCCGGCCGCTGGAACGGCGGCTTTACGAACTGGCGCGCAAGCATTGCGGCAACCAGAAGGAATGGATGGTCGGGCTGGACCTGCTGCAGAAGAAATGCGGCTCGTCCTCGTCCAGCTTCGAGTTCCGGCGGCTGGTGGCCAACGTGATCCGCGAGGACATCGCCCATTCGCACATGCCGGACTATTCGGTGCGCTTCTCGGACGACGGGGACAGGGTGGTCTTCCGCAACCGCGGCACCGCGCCCCTGGCCGAGGCCGAGATCTTCGAGGGCTTCCTGGACCCCGAGGCCTACGAGGAGGCCCGCGCCGCCGCCCCCGGCTGGGACGTGCGCCACCTGGAAGGGGAATGGCGCCGCTGGTGCGCGGCCGAGGAGATCGAGCCGAAGCACCCCGCCCGCCATTTCGTCCGCTTCTGCCAGTCCTGGCACGAGAAGCGCGGCAAGCCCTGAAGGGCGGCAAAACCCTCCCTGTGCGGGCGCCGACCCCGCTTGCCCCGGCCCGGACCTTCGGGTGAAATGCCGCGAAGGGCAGGGCCAAGGCCTTGCGGTGCCGCATCGGGCGGGCATCAGGCAGGCGGAAGGCGCGGATGGCATTCACCGAACAGTTGATCGCATCGGTCCGGGGCGACTCGGGGGCCGAGATCGCCGTGCTGACCGCTGCGGCGTGCCCGGCCAGCCCACAGGCCGCAGGTCCCGAACCGACGGGGCCGAGGCGCCCGCCCGATCCCGACCGGCTGTTCGACATCGCCCGGCTGAACAAGATGCTGGGCCAGTTGCCGGTCAGTCCCGCCGCGCTGCCCCCCGGCTGCGCCGCGCTGGCGCCCCGGCTTCTGCAGGCGCGGCTGCGGACCGCCGCCATGAACCGCGCGGCCATGGCGGTCACGGCCGAGGTTTCCCGGGCCTTCGCGGGCGCGGGGCTGCGCCATGCCGTGCTGAAGGGGCCGTTCCAGCAGATGGCCGTCCATGGCGATCCTTTCCGCCGCCCCTCGGGCGACATCGACCTGTTCGTGACCCCGCGCGACCGCAGGCGGGCGGCAGCGCTTCTACAAGGGCTGGACTTCGCCCCCATGGAGCAGGAGCAGGCGCTGTGGTGGGTCCCCTTCCTGGGCGAGCAGCATTTCCGCCGCGAACGTGACGGCGCGGTGGTCGACCTGCATCACCGGCTGCAGCAGGCGGGCCTGCCGGACTGGCGGGGCGCGGCGGGCGTCCTCGACCGCGCCGTGACGCAGGCCCATGGCGGGGACGCCATCCCGGTCCTGTCGCCCGCCGACGGCTGCCTGCTGATGGCGGTGACGCTGGCCAAGGCGCTGCTGGCGCGCGAGCCCTGCGGCTGGGCCGCGGCCGAGCTGGCGCACTGGCTGGCCCGGCTGGACCCGGCCGACCGGCGGATGCTGGACGGGATCGCCGCCGCAAGCGGGCAGGAGCGGACGCTGGCCCTGGGGATCACGCTGGCCCGCGCCTGCCACGACCATTCGGCGCTGGCAGGCGCGGGTGCGGCCCCGCTGCGCGGGCTGCCAGCCGGCCCCGCCCTGCTGCGCGACCTGGTGTTCCAGCCCTGGCAGCGCCGGGCCGAGGCGCCGCGCCGGCGGCAGATGCTGCGGATGCTGACCGAGGGCCGCCCCCATGTGCTGGCGGCCGAGGCAGCCCGCGCCGCCCTGTCCCTGCGCGTGCAGGCGGCGCTGGCGCGGCGAGAGCAGCGGGGCGCGCGGACCTCAGCCCGCTGACCCCCCGGCCGTCGCGCCTGCCAGCCAGAGCGCCCAGCCGGGCGCGCCGGGCGGGGGCGTGCCGCCAGCCGCGATCCGCGCCGCAGCGGGGGCAGGGGGGCTGTCCCAAGGCTGGCCGGGCAGCGGCAGGGCGGCAACGGGATCAGGGGAAACGGCGCCCTCTGCGTGGTCCTGCGCCTGCAGGGCGGCCTTGCGGCGGCGGCGATCGCGCAGGCTTCCGGCCAGCCGGGCGACCGTCGCCGGATCGGCCAGCCGGGGCAGGGCGCGGCTCCAGCGCCTTGCCTTGATCTCCGCGACCAGCCGTTCATAGCGCAGCGACCGGCGAAGCTGGCGGTCCACCGCCGCCGCGGCCGCCCGCGCCTCGGGGTCGGAAAGCGGCGGCAGGGCGCGGTGGGCCTGCAGCATCGCCGCGACCGTCCCGACCGACAGCCGGTGCGAGATGGAACCGGGATGCCGGCGATAGGCGTAAAGCGGGTCGGGCAGCAGCAGGAAGCGGGCGCCGTCGATCAGCAGCCGCAGCACCAGATCATAATCCTCGCCGATCCTGAGCCGCGGGTCGTAGCGGCGGCCCCCCAACACCGCACGCCGGATCACCGGCTTGAGATAGCCGAAGGAGGGCAGGGCCGGATCGCCCCCATTGGCGCGCAGGTAAGCCGGCGCCGCGAGCCACATCGGCGCGGCCAGCGCAAGCGGCTGCAGCAGGGTGCGGCCCTGCTCGGCCGGGGCGCCGAAATGCACGAGGTCATCGGCCACCAGATCCGCCCCCGCGGCTTCCGCCGCCGCGATCAGGCGCGAAAGCCGTTCCGGGTGGATCAGGTCGTCGCTGTCCACCACGGCGATCCAGTCGCCCCGCGCCGCGTCCAGCGCCCCGTTGCGGGTGGCGGCGGGGCCCTGGTTGCGGGGACTCGCGATCACCCGCACCCGGTCGTCGGTTCCGGCGATCCCGCGCGCGATCGCCACGCTGTCGTCGTCCGAGGCGTCGTCGGCGAGGATCAGCTCCAGCCGCTGCTCGGACTGTGCCAGGACCGCGCGCATGGCGGCCGCCAGATGCGGGGCGCCGCGGAAATTGGCCATGACCACCGAGACCACGGGCCGCGTGGCGGAAGCAGGGGCAGGGGTCACGGCTGCGTTCCCGCCGGATTGCACGACATGTGAACGCCTTTCCGTTGACCGACCCGCGCCGGGCTTCCATAAGCCGCGGGAGTCAAGGCGGCAACCGCCCGCCATCCCCCGCGGCCGAGAAGGTTCGAGATGCGCCATTCCCTTGCCCTGATCGCCCTGCTGACCGCCGCAGGCCAGCCGGTCCTGGCGCAGTCCTCCGATCAGCCGACCGACAAGGCCCATCCCGAGACCGCCGGCTTCCGCGAGGATTTCACCGGCGCGCTGGACCGCGACCGCTGGTATGTCTCGGACGGCTGGACCAACGGCGACTGGCAGGACTGCCACTGGTCTGAAAAGGCCGTGACGGTGCAGGACGGGATGCTGGTGCTGTCCCACATCCCCGCCTCCGGGGACGGCGGCCCGCCCCTCTGCGGCGAGGTCCAGACAAAGGCCAGGTTCCACTACGGCACGGTCGAGGCGCGCATCCGCACCCCCCGGCAGTCGGGCATGAACGCCTCGGTCTTCACCTATGCCGGCCCGGTCCACGACAGCCCGCACAGCGAGATCGACATCGAGATCCTGACCCGCGAGCCGGGCGAGATGACGGTGAACACCTATGTCGAGGGCGAGCCGGTGAACGGCGCGACCGTGCCCACCGCGCCCCCCTTCGACCAGGAGTTCCACAATGTCGCCTTTCGCTGGGAAGCGGACGGCATCACCTGGTATCTGGACGGGCAGGAGGTCCACCGCACCGAACCCGGCAGCCCGCTGCCCGACCACCCCCAGAAGATCTACATGTCCTTCTGGAGCACGACCGTGCTGACCGAATGGATGGGCGAGCAGACCCCCCGCGACGAACCGCTCGGCTACGAGATCGACTGGGTGGCCTATACGCCGCTGGAGGCCGCCTGCCTGTTCGAGGGATCGATCACATGCGCCCGCCCGTGACCGCCGCGGGTCGCGCGCATCTTCCGGTCGCGGCCATTGCGGCACGGATGGCAGGTTGATCGCCATGGGAACCGGCGCGGCACGGCGGCATGGGCACGGACACAGGCGGGCGACGCCCGCCGGGCCGGGGCTGACCATCAGCTATTCGCCCTTGGCGCTGGCGGGGTTCCTGGCGCTTTTCGGCCTTTGCTTCATCGTGCCGCTGGGGTCCAAGGGGGCGCTGCTGTTCCTGGCCGCCGGCATGGCGGTGGCGCTCAGCCGGCCGGGCGCGACGCTGGCGGCGCTGCGGCAGGAATGGATGCTGGTTCTGCTGGCGCTCTGGTGCCTGATGTCCTTTGCCTGGTCGGACTATCCGTCCCTGACGATCCGCTACGGCATCCAGTTCTGCCTGACCGTGGTGATCGCGCTGGTCCTCAGCTACCGGCTGGCGCCCATGACCTTTGTCAAGGTCCTGTTCGTGGCAAGCTCGCTTGCGGGGCTGGCCAGCCTTCTGTCGGGCCGCACCCGCGAGGACGGGATGGGATACCTCGGCATCTATGCCAGCAAGAACGCGCTGGCGAATGCAAGCGCGCTTCTTGTCATCCTGGCGCTGGCGGTGCTGATCGACCGGCGGCTGTCATGGCGCTGGCGTCTGCCGGCGCTGGCCAGCCTGCTGGTCGGGGCGCTGCTGCTGGTGATGGGGAAGTCATCGGGCGCGCTGGTCAGCACCATCGGCGTGGTCGGGGTCTTCGGCGTCATCGTGCTGCTGCAGCGCCTGACCCCCTATGCGCGGCTGGTCTTGGTGGCTCTTGCCCTGGTGCTGGCCGCGGCGGCGGGGGTGCTGCTGTCATTCGTGGTGCCCGAACTGTCGCAATGGTTCCTGAACACCACCGGAAAGGACGTCACGCTGACGGGCCGGACGGACCTGTGGGCCGTGGCTTTCCACGAGATCGCCGAACGGCCGGTCCTGGGCGTGGGGTTCCAGGCCTTCTGGGTCCATGGCCAGCCGCTGGCTGAACAACTCTGGGCGATGTTCGGGATCGGCGGCCGCAGCGGGTTCAACTTCCACAACACCCTGATCTCGAACGCGGTGGAAATCGGCCTGATCGGGGCGGCGCTGCAGGCGGTGATCTTCTTCGGGGGCCTTGCGGCGTCGCTGTCCTGGGCGATCCGCAGCCCCTCGGCCGCCTCGGTCTTCTTTGCGCTCTTCATGGTGCGGCAGTTCATGCTGATGTGGATCGAGGCCGCCTATTTCTATCAGTTCGAGCTGTCCTCGGTGATCACCATCGCCGCCGTCTGCTACGGGCGCGGCTTCCGCAGGACACAGCGCCCCCCGGTGCAGGCGGCCATCGCCCGCAGGGGGAGGCCGGGTCTGCCGGCCATCACCTGAGAACCCCTCGGAACGGCAACGGGGCGCCCTTTCACAAGGGCGCCCCGCGGCGGTCTTCCGGCAAGGGCGTGGCTCAGTGGGCGCCGCGTGACATCGCCACCGCCGGAATGGTCATGAAGACGATCCGAAGATCCTGCCACAGGTTCCAGTTGGTGACGTAGAACCGGTCCAAGCGCACCCGTTCGGCATAGGTGGTGTCGCTGCGGCCGCTGATCTGCCACAGTCCGGTCAGGCCGGGGCGGGCGGCCAGGTAATGCCGGGCCGAGGCGCCGTAATGGTCCAGTTCCGCCTGCACGATCGGACGGGGGCCGACCAGGCTCATCTCGCCCTTCAGCACGTTCAGAAGCTGCGGCAGCTCGTCCAGGCTAAGCTTGCGCAGCACCGCGCCGAGGGGGGTGACGCGGGGATCGTCGACCAGCTTGCGCTGTTCCTTCCACACCGCCTCGGCGGCGGGATTGCTGCGGAAATGCCGTTCAAGCACCGCGTCGCCATCGACGACCATGGTGCGGAACTTCCAGCACCTGAACTCGCGCCCCCCGAAGCCGATGCGGCGATGGCCGTAAAGCAGCGGCCCAGGGTCCTTGATCCTGAGAATGATGACCAGCCCGAGGATCAGCGGCAGCAGCAGCGGAATGGCAAGAATGACAAGGAAAATATCCAGGGCCCGCTTTGCCGCGCCGCCGACCGGAACCGTCCGCGGGATCTGCAGCGGCCTTGCGGCGGGGGATTGCACATGAGGAGCAACAAGCTTGGGCGAGTCGGTATCGGCAACAAGATCATGAGCACGGAGCATCTGCATCTGAACACCAGCCCTACAAAAAACAACAACAAATACCCGGCAAGGCGCCGGCAGGGCGCGTGGATGCCCCGAGCGAATACCTAGATCAAAGCAGGCAGAATTATCTAGTTAAAACTTTATCAATTAATATTGAAAGTTAAATCCGACACTCCGCCAGAGGCTCCCATACTCTAGGATTTTCACGCAAGCCGGCATCATATAAGGTTTTTTTCACCAAGGGAAGGGGACCTGTCCTTATAGATAGGTTGAAAATGCCTGCGTAAGCGGAAATCTGCTGACGGCAGCGTTGTGCTGTCGTATTTTTTCCAAGGTACATCATGGTCAAGACCTACTCCCGCCCCGTTCTTCGCGTCCAGGGCCAGCTCGAAGCGATGACCCACGGCAACAGCCGGGGCAGCGCTCTGGACAACACCTTTCAGGCCGGCACTCCGGTGAGCCAGCTTACCTTTTCGTAATGCAGGCTGGCGGGCGGCGGATCACCGCCGCCCATCTGCGCGGCCTTCCGCCACGTCAGAACGAATAACTGGAACCCCTGTTCAATTCGTACGTTGAGGCGACCATTTTCTTCTGGATTTATCAAAGTTGTCATTCATGACTTATCTCGCTTCCCCCGAATGCGTTTCCTGCGCGGTCGAAGACGGCATTGCGATCCTGGATCTGAAATCCAACACCTATTTCAGCCTCGATCCCGTCGGCGCCCGGATCTGGGACCGCATGACGGCGCCCTCCTCGCTTGAGGACCTGACCGCCGCCATCGCCGCCGAATACGAGATCGCCCCCGGAGAATGCCGGCGCGACATCGCCGATCTTCTGGACGACATGCTCAAGCACGGCCTGATCCGGGCGGTCTGACATGGGGGTCCTGCGACGCATCCGCCGTTTGCGCCGCCGCGATGCCGTGCTGCTGTGGCAGGCGCTCGGCGCGGTTCTACTGGTGCGCGGCTATCTGGGGCGCGGCGCCCATCACGACCTGCGCCGGATGATCGAGGCTCATGGGCTGACGCTTCCCGCCGCCGACCCCGGCGCGCCACGTGCCGAACTGGCCGAGATCGCCTGGTCGGTCCGGGCCGTCGCCCGGCTGGTGCCGGGGGCGAGCTGCCTCACCCAGGCCAGCGCCGGCCAGATTCTACTGGCGCGGCGCGGCCATGCAACGACCATCCGGCTGTCGGTTCCGGCGCAGACCGCCACGCCCGGCATACTGGCGCCCCATGCCTGGCTGATGGCCGGGGACACCATCGTCCTTGGCGGCACGCCCGAGGATTACAACCGCCACCGCATCCTGCACGACTTCACCCTGCCGGGCGCCGGTCCGGCATGAGCCGCTTTGCCGCCATGCTGGGCCATGGCCCGGATCACGACCCCGCCGCCTGGCGCATCGCGGCCGACTTGACCCGCCGCACCGGGGAAATCCCCGGATACCGGGGGGCCGAGGGCCTCCATCTGTGGCAGGCCGGACGGACCGGCAGCCCCGCCACGGTGCGGACCCTCGGCCCGCTGACGCTGGCCGGGGACCTGGCGCTGACCGACCTGCCCGAGCTGCGGGGCGCGCTGGCCGCCCATCCGGGCAGCGATCCCGCCGATCTGGTACTGGCCGCCTGGCGGCGCTGGGGCACGGATGCTCCCGACCGCCTGAACGGTGCCTTCGCCTTTGTCCTGTGGGATGCGCGGACCCGGCGCCTGACCGCTGTCCGCGACCGTTTCGGCATCCAGCCCCTGGCCTATGCGCTGACCCCGCGCCGCGCCGTTTTTGCCAGCGACCTGTCCACGGTGCTGGCGGGGCTGGATGCGGTCCCCGGCATCGACCGCGCCTGGGTGGCGGGGTTCCTGGCCGGGCAGCCGCTTGACGCCACCGCGACGGCCTGGGGGGACGTGTCGCGCCTGCCCCCCGGCCACCTGATGACCCTGGACCCCGACGGGACCGCCGCCCTGCGCCGCTGGTACCGGCTGGAACGGACCGCCCCGCCCGACCCGCGGGACGCGGATGCCGCCCTGCACGCGGCCTTGGCCCATGCGACGGTGCAGGCCTGCGCCGATGGTCCCACGGCCACGATGCTCAGCGGCGGGCTCGATTCCAGCACGCTGGCGCTGCTGTCGGTCGGACCGGACGCCCCCGCCCCCTGCCGCCGCCCGGCGCTGTCGCTGCGCTACCGCGATCCGGCCATGGACGAGGGGCGCCATATCCACGAGGTGCTGCGCCGGTCGGGCCGGGAACTCGCCCCCGTCTTCCTGCCCGGAGAGGCCGAGGACGACACCCTTTTCGACATCGACGCCCAGCTTGACTGGCAGGACCAGCCGGTCTTCGCCCCCGGGTTGGAACGCAACCACCGCCTTTACCGCGCCGCGCGGGAACAGGGCTGCGCGGCGGTGCTGGACGGCCATGGCGGCGACGAGGTGATCGGCGGCAGCTTCCGCGACATCGCCCTGATCGCCGGGGAAGGCCGCTGGCCACTGGCACTGGCGCTGGCCGTGCGCCACGCCCGCTTCACCGGCGAGCCGGTGTCGCAGGCGCTGGCCACCCTGCTGGCCATCCGCGGCCGGCGCGGCTTCGGCCGGCTGGGCCGCTGGGCGCTGAAGGACGCAGGTCCCGACCCCCGGGACTGGCGCGCGCTGGTCGATCCCGACCTCGCCCGCGAAACCCGGCTGGTGGAACGCGCCCGCACCGGGCAGGCCCCTACCCCCGAGGACCGCCACCTGCCCGAGGGCGTGCGCCTGCATGCCGCGATGCTGACCGGCCCGCTGGCCCCCGCCGCCTTTGAAACGATGGGCCGGGCCGCGCAGGCCGAGGGCGTGGCGCCGCGCTATCCCTTCTATGACCATCGCGTGGTCGAGCTTTGCGTCTGGCAGCCCGAACCCGCCAAGGTCGCGGGCGGCCAGCCCCGCGCCCTGCTGCGTCGGGCGATGCGGGGCATCCTGCCGGAATCGGTGCGGATGCGCGGGGACAAGACCGATTTCATCGCCGGCTTCTGGGGCGCGCTGCGGCGCGACCCGCAGGGCCGCATCGCCGCCCTGCGGGCCGATCCCGGCCCCCTGCGGGGCTGGGTGGACACGGGCATCCTGCGCGCGGATGCCGAACGCCTGGCCCGCGCGCCCGAGCCCGACCTGGAAACGGCCTTCCGGCTGTGGCGGTCGCTATGGCTTGCCGCATGGCTGGAACGGCCCGCCCTGTCCCTTTCGTCCCGCGCCCCCGGCCCGACCCTTGCGAGTGTCCGATGACCGCTGTCCCTGCCCTTTCCGCCCCGCCTCTTCAGGCCCATGCCTATGCCGCCTATGGGCTTTGCGTGGTGTCGGACGTTATCCTGCCCGAGCTTGCCCCCGGAATGCCGGGGCGTCCGGCAGACCTGCGGATCTCCGAGGCACCGCAGCCCGCGATTCCCCGCAGCCCCCTGCCCGACTGCCGTTTCGGGCCCGAGGGGACATGGTTCTGGTGGCCCGAGGTCGGGGCCTTCTCGGTCTCGGCCGACGGCAGCCGCATCGGGATCGAGCGCAGGCCGGGCATCTCGGACGACCTGCTGGCCTTCCCGCTGCTGGGGCCGGTCCTGTTCGAGGCGCTGCGGCGGAACGGCCTTTTCGTCCTGCACGCCAGCGCCGTCGTCCATCGCGGGCGCGGCATCGCCTTTCTGGCCGACAAGGGCGTGGGCAAGTCCACCACCGCCACCGGCTTTCTGCGAAACGGGGCGCGGCTGCTGGCCGACGACCTTGTGGCGATCGACGGCGAGGGGCGGATGCTGCCCGGCTTCGGTCAGGTCAAGCTATCCGAGGGCGCGGCGCGGATGCTGCCCCCCGGCGCCACCGTCCGCGGTCCTGTCCATGACGCAATCGACAAGGCCCGCGCGATGCTGGACCCTGCCCATCTGGCGGGGACGCCGGTCCCGGCGGCGCGGCTTTACCTGCTGGAACGCGCCCGCCGGGGTCAGCCGTCAGAGGTGCTGCGCCTCCCCCCATCCGAGGCGCTGGCGGCGGTACTGCGCTTTTCCTATGCGGTCCGCTTCGGCCCGGCGCTGCTGAACGGCGCGGCCGCCGCCCAGCATTTCCGCGCCGCCGCGCAGGTGGCGCTGCGCTGCCCGCCCCGGCGGCTTTTGCTGGCCGAGGGACTGGACCGCGCCCCTGACATCCGCGCGGCGATCGACCGCGACCTCGGCGATGACTGACGCCAGCCCACCCTTGACGGCCCCGGTCCCCACCGAGGAAGCCCGCGCCCGAAGCCGTGGCGCTGCGGGCCAGCTTGCCTCGTTGTGGCGGGCGCTGCGGCATCTGGAGGGGCGGCGGCTCTGGATCGGGCTGGCGCTGCTGGTGCTGGGCACGCTCAGCGAAGGCGCCGCGATCGTGACCTTTCTGCCGGTGCTGCAACTGGTCGGCGCGGGCGGCACCTCGATCGATATGTCGGGGCTGGATTTCCCCGGCGCCGGGTTGCTGCCCGCAATGGTCCCGCTGGGCGCGCTGCTGCTGGTCATCGTCGGGCTGACCGCGCTGCAGGCGATCTTCAACCGCAGCAAGGCGGTCTACCTGTCCGACCTGATCCACGACTTCACCAACCACCACCGCACCGCCCTGTTCCGCGAGGTGGCGCTGGCCCGCTGGTCCCATGTCGCCCGCATCCCCCGCACCCGCATCGAGCATGCCCTGACCGGCGAGATCGAGCGGCTGTATCTTGCCGCCTTTCTTGTCCTGTCGATCCTGCAGAACCTGGTGGGGCTGGCGCTGTATTTTGTCCTGAGCCTGGCGATCTCGGCGCCGATGACGCTGCTGTCCTATGGATTCGGGGTGGTGGCGCTGGTGCTGATGCGGCCCTTCCGCCGCCTTGCCCGGCATTACGGCGACCGGCTGCAGGCGCGGCGCGAAGGCCAGCTTGCGGCGGTGTCGGAATTCGTCGGCAGCCTCAAGATGGCCCGCAGCATGAACCTAGAGGACCGCTATCTGGGGCTTTTTTCGGCGATTCTGGGGCAAACCAAGGCCGATGCGCGGCAGTTCATCCGACAGTCCTCGATCGGGACGGGCTTGTTCCAGTTCGCCGTGGTCAGCGGCGCCGCGCTGTTCATCTGGGTGGCGCTGGCCTGGGCGCAGCTTGATGTCGCCCGGATCGTGATCCTGCTTCTGCTGTTCATGCGGACGGCGCCGCGCTTCATGGGCATCCAGGGCTCGGTGCAGCAGTTGCTGGTCGACCTGCCGGCCTGGGGGGCGATTTCCCGGCTGCGGGACGACCTGCAGGCCGAACGCGACCCGGCGATGGCGGGCCACGATCCCGCCCCCGCCCCGCGCCGGGATATCCGGCTGGACCGGGTGAGCTGGCGCTTTCCGGGCGAATCGCGCGAAGCGGTCAGCGACTGTTCCCTGACCCTGCGCGCGGGCGAGCTGACGGTGCTGGTCGGGCCGTCCGGTGCGGGCAAAAGCACGCTCGCCGACATCGTGATGGGCCTGCTGGAGCCGCAGAAGGGCACGGTGCTGGTCGATGGCAAGGCATTGCGCCCCGGCCAGTTCCGCGGCTGGCGCGACCGCACCGGCTATGTCGCGCAGGAGCCGTTCATGATCAACGGCAGCATCCGCGACAACATGGCGATCGCGGCGGCCGGTCCTGTCGATGACGACCGGATCTTCCGGGCGCTCGACCTTGCCTCGGCCGGGTTCGTGCGGGACCTGCCGGCGGGGCTGGACACGATGATGGGCGACCGCGGCACGCTTCTGTCGGGGGGCGAGCGTCAGCGGATCGCCGTCGCCCGCGCGCTGCTGCGCGAGCCCGACGTGCTGGTGCTGGACGAGGCGACAAGCGCGCTGGACTGGGAAAACGAAGAAGCCCTGATCCGGGCCATAGGCGGGCTGCGCGGCCGCATGACGATTCTGGCGATTACCCATCGCCCCGCGCTTATCCGGGTGGCGGATGCGGTCTTCGTGATGGAATCAGGGCGCGTGACCGCGTCCGAACGCCCGCGCGAACAGGGACCGCAGGCGGAAAGCTATCTGGGCAGAATGACAAGCTGATCGGGCCGCTTGCGCGCGTTGCAGGCCCGGTCCCGGCGCGCGGCCGCGAATACCACGAAAGCCAGGATTGCGGCCTGCAACGCGAGAACCGCCACAAAGGCCAGACCGGCAATCTGCCAAGCCGAATATCCGGCCGGGATTGCCCATGCCAGCAGGCCGGAAATTACCGCCACGGCAGTTATCAGGTAATGAATGACGAACATCTAAAAAACCTTCAACCTCTGGCAATAGTATACCAGAGGTTGCGCCAAGGAAGTTAAAAAATAGTTAAAGTTTTATGGTTCCCCGCGGCGACGCAGCGTGAGACGGCTCTTCGAGCGGCCGAGGTAGTTTTCCATCGCCTCGGGCATCAGGAATGACCGCAGCTTCCGCAGGTTGACCCGGTCATAGACCACGCCAAGGCAGTTCGCCTCAAGTTCGGGCTCTTCGGCCAGAACCGTTTCGACCATGCTGCGCGGGGTCCGGCCCCATTCCCCGACGATCAGGAAGCGCGGCAGCTCGTGCAGGATCGCCCGGCCCTGGGCCACGGGGTAAAGCGGCGGCACGTCCACGATCACGCGGCTGAACTCGTGGCAGGCATCCTCGACGATCTGGCCCAGCAGCTTGCCGGTCATCAGGTCGTCCGAAGCTCCGCCCGCGGTCGATCCGCAGGGCAGGACATTGACGTTGGTGTTGGCGATGCCGACCAGCATGCTTTCCCAATCGCCGCGCCCCGCCACCGCGTCGGTCAGCCCCGGCCGCTGGTCGAGGCCCAGCATCCTGCTGAGGCCGCGGCCCCGGCTGTCGGTGTCGATCAGCAGGACCGATTGCAGCCCAACCCCAAGCTGGCCGGCCAGGTTGAAGGCGACCAGAGACCGCCCCTCGTAGGGATGGAACGACGTGACCCCGGTCACCGGCATCGGGCTGCCGGATGCCTCAGTGGCCAGCCGGACATGGCGCAGGGTTTCGGCATAAACCGAGTCGGGGAAATGCAGCACCGGCACCGGCACATTGATGACCGGCGGTTTCGGCTTCGACAGGACCGGAAGCATCTCGCCCCGTTTCGCCGCCTGCGGCGCGGCCGAAATGCGGGGCACGGGCCTCGATTCAGGCAGTGCGACCTTTCCGGCGCGAAGCCGGCGGACCCGCGGCAGCACCGGCAGGTGGCCCAGGAAGCGCAGCGCCGACCGGTCGGTCACGTCGCTGGCGGTCCGCAGCATCCGCTCGCGGCCTTCTCTCAGCGCGGCAAGCGCCAGGCCCCCGAACAGCCCCAGCAGGGTCGCGGCCAGCGTCGTGCGCAGCACCGCGGGCCCCGAAGGCACCGCCGGAACCTGCGCATAGGACAGGATCCGCACGTTCGAGACCGGGAAGGACTGCTGCTGCTCGATCTCCTGCGAGCGGGTGAGCGTCTGCTGGTACAGCGCCGACAGGGTTGCGGCCTCTTCCTGCAGGGCGCGCAGGCGGACGAAATTGGCGGCCTGGGCGCTGTTCCTCTGCGAGGCCTGGTTGACGCTTTGCTGCAGGGCCTCGACCCGGGCACGGGCCACGTCGAGGGCACTCTGTGCCTCGGCGCGCATGGCCTCAAGCTCGACGAACAGGCGTTCGGCCGTGCTGGCCAGGGTCTGGCGCAGGCCCGCCACCTGCGGATGGTTCGGCCCCGACGAGGCCAGCAGGCGCTGCAGCCGGGCGCGGACGTCGTTGTAGTTGTCCAGCCGCGAGCGCAGTTCCTCGGACATGTCGCCGCCGATGGCCAGCGAGCTGCTGCTGTCGGTCAGCCCCTCGACACCCCCCGCGACCGCGCGGTCATAGGTGTCCAGCACCGCCTGGGCACGGGCGGCGTCGGTCAGGGCGACAGTCAGGCCCGAGTTCAGCTCGTTCAGCGCCTGTTCGGTCAGCAGCCCGCCCGAGGAGAACTCGACCAGCCCGTTCGCGGCGGCAAAGCGTTCGGCCGCGTTGGCGGCGGCCTGCGCCTGCGTCTGCAGCTCGTCCAGGCGGCCGCGCATCCAGGCGTTGGTCTGGCCCACCGATTCCGCGTTGGTGACCAGGATGTCCTGCACATAGGCGTCGGCATAGGCGTTGGCGGCCTCGGCCGCGATAAAGGGATCATGCGAGCTGAAGCTGACCGCCACGGCCGAGCTTTGCCCGACCCGGTAGATTTCCATTCCCCCCTGCAGCCGCATCGCGGCCAGGCGCCGCTCGGGGTCGATCGGGGCGACCGAGGGATCGCCGAAGCTGGTCGCCGAGGGCAGCGCGGCAGGGTCGATGACCGGGGTCGAGGAAGTCAGCGCCGTGATCCGGTCCTGGACCCAGGCGATCGGGGCCAGCAGCGTGCCCATGACCCGGCCGACCAGGTTCGAGAACCCCGATTCCGGCGGGTTCATGAAGGACGGATTGGCCTGCAGCCCGGTCCGGTCCAGCACGTCATAGGCCAGCTTTTCCGATTCAAGGACGACGCGCGCATTCTCGATGCGGTCGGACGGCAGCACGGCGGTGTCGATGCCGCCCGCCTGCTGGACCGATCGGTTGACGTTGCTGTCCAGCAGCAGGCTGGAGAAAGCCTCGTAGGTCGCGGGCTTGGAGGCGGCATAGGCCAGCCCCAACCCGCCCAGCAGCACGGCCGGCAGCAGGATGGTCCGGCGCTGCCGGCGCATCGCCACCATCACCCGGCGCAGGTCGATGGTCTGGACCTGCGCAGCCTGGCTTGCGCCATAGGGACTGGCCAGTTCAAACGGCTTCAGGTCGCGCGGCATCAGTTTTCCTTTGGTGCGTGTCGGGGGGCGGGATCTGTCCGACCGGGCGCCGTTCCATAGATTTCAATCTGCGGCGCCCCGCCGAGATGGGCCGCCGCGCCGACATGCAGGGCCGCCCGCATGATCTGGCGGTTGCGCCAGGCGGGCCGGGCCGCCCCCAGCAGGGCCAGCCCGCCGCAGGCCATGGCCTTGGCGGCGGCCACCCCCGCCGCGCCGAGCCGTCCCCCCCGCGAGCGGCCGCGGGCGATCAGGCTGGCATGGGTCTGACCCATGCGGTAGCGCCGCCGCAGAAGCCATGCAAGACGGGCACGGTCGGGTGGCACGTCCTCGTGAACGACGGCGTCAGGCGCAAAGCCGATCCGGCCGCCGGCGGCGAGGAAATCGGCGAAGAAGGCGCTGTCCTCCCCGCCCGAACGGCCGCGGGACAGGTCGAAGCGCAGGTCCCGGGCGGCCGGGTCGGCCAGGTCGATCAGGATGTTGCCGCTGTAGCCCGACAGGACCGCCCCGTCCTTTCCGAAGACCGGCAGCGTGTCATGGGCGCGGGCGCGGTCCATCCAGCCCGGCGCGCCGGCAGGATAATGGGCCTGCACCGGGCCCAGGACGGCGCCGGTCCCTGCCCCGGACTGCTGCCCTGCCTTCCAGGCCGCGACGAGGCGGGCGAGCCATGCGGGCTCGGCCCTTTCGTCGTCGTCCAGATAGACCAGAAACCGCGCGCCTGTGGCGTGGGCATGATCCAGCAGCGCGTTGCGGGCGATCGAGATATTCGCCTCGGGCGCGTGCAGATAGGTGATGGGCAGCGGATGGGTGGCGGCGACCTCCTGCACCCGGTCCCGCGCCGAGGGGGTGCAGTCGTTGTCGGCGATGGCGATCGACACGGGCAACCCGCAGGGGTCAAGCCGCGCCAGCGAGTCGAGCGTCGCGGCAAGCTCGGGGCGGCGGAAGGTGCAGATGCCGACCAGCACCGCGTCGCGCAGAACGGGATTGCTCATGTGGCGGCCCTTGCCGGAACGGTCTCGCGCCGGGAAAGCCATTGCCGCCAGAAACCTGCCGACCAGGCCATGTGCATCGTCCCCGCGACCAGGCCCGCCAGCAGCCCGTCGGGCCTTTTCGTCTGCATCGAGATGACCACGCCCCCGGCCAGGCAAGCCAGCACCCACAGGACAGAGGGCAGCACGAAGACCACGCTGAAGGGCGCCAGCGGCACCAGCGCCGCCGCCGGGGCCAGCATCGCCGCAAGGGCCTGCCGCGCCGCCGGCCGGGCGTTGTGCTTGATGAGGTTGCGCGCCCGGCCGCGGCCGAAATTGTAATACTGCCGCATCAGCGCCCGGATGCTCTGCCGCGGGAAATAGGTCAGGCGGGTCCGGGAGGTCAGCCAGATGCGGCGCCCCGCCGCGGACAGGCGGCGGTCCAGCTCGGCATCCTCGTTGTGGCTGAAGCTTTCGTCATAGCCGCCGACCTCGCGGAAGGCGGCGACCTGCATCAGCGCGTGATGGCCGTGATCGACCCAGGCATCGCCCCCCGCCAGCCGGTGCGCCGAGCCACCGTTGCCAAAGGGCGAGTTCTGGGCGTCGGCGATGATCCGCTGCAGGAAGCCTTGCCCTTCGGCATGCATCGAGACGACCACGCTGGCCGCGCCCGTGCGCCGGGCCTCGGCCAGCAGGACATCGCCGTAATCGGCGGGATAGGTGCTGTGGGCGTCAAGGCGCAGAAGCCATTCCGCCCCCTGGCCGAAGCGCTCGACGGCAAGGTTCACGGCCGCCGCCTGCAGCCGCCGGGGGTTGTGCAGCAGGCGGATGCGCCGGTGGTCGGCGGCGCGGCGGCGGACGATGTCGCAGGTCGCATCGCGCGAGCCGCCGTCGGCCACCACGACCAGCCCGTCGGCGCGTTCGGCGAAGGCCACGGCGAAATCGAGCACGCCCGCGATATGCGCCGCCTCGTTGAGGGTGGGGATGACGATCAGCACTTTGGGGTCGGGAAACATGGGCATGGCGATGCTATCCGGTGATCGCGGGGACGGGGGCGGTTCTGGCCGCAGGGACGGGGGAAGCGCCGCAGATGGCCGCGGTCAGGCGCCGGCATTCGGCCCTGTCCATTTCCAGCCGGTCGCGGGGAATGGCAGCCACCGCCCCGCGCAGCCTTGCAAGCCCGACCGGGTCCAGCGCCGACAGCGCCCCTGCCACGGCCTCGGGGCCGGGGTCGGCGACAACCACGCCGCAATCCCAGCCGGCGACCCGGCGCGCGACCTCGGTTCCCTCCAGCGCGACCGGGACGGCGCCGTTCAGGCAGCCCTCGTACAGCCGGTTGGGCAGCAGCCAGTCCGAGTTCTGCCCGGCCTGGTAGCGGTCGATCAGCCAGGCCACGTCGACGCCCCCGTAGATCGCGGGCAGGTCGCCGGGCCAGTCATAGGGGCCGCGGAACTCCATGTCGGGGTTGGCGCCGATGATGGCGTGGAAATCCGGCATCACGTCCAGCGCCGGGCGCCCGCGCAGCACCACGCGGAACCGCCCCGGCCGCGACCGGGTGAGCCGGTCGAGCGTCTTCAGCGACCAGTCATCGCGCAGCATCCCGAACCAGCCGATGACCAGGGGGCCGCCTTCCTCAAGCCCGCCGGGGGCGGGACCGGCCTGGCGGGGACCGGCATCGGGGCGGGCGAAGGGCTTGTTCTCGACCAGCAGGGCCGGCAGGTCGGGCTGGCCATGGGGGCGCAGGTAGCGGGCGGCGAAGGCGGGCGAGGACAGCACCACCAGCGCGGCCCGGCGCATCAGCCCGGCCTCGACCCGGCGCAGGCTGCGGGCGACGGCCCCCTGCCCCAGCATCATGCCGTGGATGTCCAGAAGCTCGTAGACCAGCCGGGCGCGGCCCTTGCGGGCGCGCACCAGCCTTGCGCCAAGAGCCAGCATCTCGAGGTTGCGGGCCAGCACGACCTCGGGTTCGCCATGGCCGTCCGGGGGCGGGACCCGCCGGGCAAGACCCGGCCATGCCGCCAGGATCGCGCGGACCCGCTGGCCCATGCGCGCGTTGACGGTGCGGCCCAGAACGATCGCGGGTTCGGCAAGCGGCCCATCCCCGCGACGGAAACCCGCGACCCGGACGCTGGCGCCGCCGCGGCGCAGCATCTCGACCCGCCGCCAGATCGACGGGTCATCGAGGTCATGGGCAAGATAGGTCACGTGCAATATCGTCTCCGGCAGAAAAAGCCGATGGAAATGGGTCAGAATATGGGCCGGGCCGGAGATCGGACTTGTCATCCCCAAGGCCCTGGCCAGTCTTCGCGCGTGATAGCGAACTGCACAACGGCGGAAAACCGCCAAACACCTCAAATTGTCTAAAGAGACAGGTGGCAGAATGGCACAGCGATCACCGGGGCGTCAGAACGGGAAAAAAGACCTGCAAGGATGCCGCCATTTCCGGTGTTGCGTTTTCCGCAGCCGCAACGCGCGCCCTGAAAGCCGGTTGTTAACGCATCATTCATAATTTCCCCCGGACGGCGCAGGAACGACCGCTTTCCGCGCGCAATCGAGGGGCAAAGATGGCCGACAACCTGCCGCCCGGGATTCCCGCAGACCCTGACAGGGGCGCTGGCCCCCGCCTGCCCGGCCATTCCCTTTCCGGCGGCCGGATGCCGCGCCCGGCGGGGGCCATGGCGGCCTGACCCCCGGCGGCACAACCACGACATCACCGCGGAAAGCGGCCGCGGGCCTTCGGGCCGGCGGCGGGCGATCCGCCACATTCCGGGGCCGCCGAACGGCAAGGCCCCTGAACCCTGCATCCACAAGGAAGAAAGACGCATGGCCTACGATCCCGACCTGAACGTGATCTTCGACGGCATGAACACACAATTCGCAGCCATCAAGGCGCGGCTGGACAAGCTGGAAAAGGGCGCGCCCGCGCCTGCCCCGGCCCCTGCACCCGCGCCTGCGCCGACCCCCGCACCGGCACCGGCCCCGACGATGAACCGGCAGGCGCTCGGCTTTGCGGTGCCGCGCAACGAGCTGGCGAAGAACCCGGCGGGGATGCTGGACCGCATCGCCGCCACCGGCGCCCGCATGATCCGCTTCGACTTCTATTGGGACCAGATCGAGCGCAGCCAGGGCGGCGCCTTCGACTGGGCCGGCGTCGAGGCGCTGGTGAACGCGGCCGGCCAGCGCGGTATCCAGGTGCTGGGCATCCTGACCGGGAAGCCCGCCTGGGGCAGCGATGAAAGCCTGAGCGATCCCGCCGACGCCGCCCGCTTCGGCCGCTTTGCCGGGGCCGCCGCCGCCAGGTTCGCGGGCCGGGTCGATCACTGGCAGATCTGGAACGAGCCCAACCTCAACCGCATGACGCCCGAGCGTTACGTGCCCGTGCTGAAGGCCGCCCATACGGAAATCAAGCGCGCCAATCCCAAGGCCTTTGTCGTGGGTGCGGGCCTGTCGGCCGTGCCCACGACCACTGGCGGCAGCATCGGCGTGCGCGACTGGGTGACGCGCTGCTATGCGCTTGGGGCCAAGGGTCATTACGACGCGCTGGCGATCCATCCTTACAGCTATCCCTTTGACCTGGAACATCCCGTGGACTGGACCGGCTGGGGCCAGACCGTGCGCGTCCTGCGCCCGCTGATGGACGCCAACGGCGAAAGCGCCAGGAAGATCTGGATCACCGAGGTCGGCCATCCGACCCGCGGCACCGCCAGCCTGACCGAGGCCGGACAGGCCAAGCTGCTGGCCGACCTGCCCGCCGCGATCCGCAAGCATCCGGGGATCGGCCCGTGCTTCTGGTATTCGCTGGACGACCGCGGCGGCGACACCGCCAACCCCGAGAACTGGTTCGGCCTTCACCGCCCCGACGGCATCGCCAAGCCGGCGCTGGCCGCGCTGCGGACGGCGGTCGCCGCCCTCGCCCAATCCTGATCCGACAGAGGACCCTGATGGCCCACGATCCCGACCTGGACCCCCTCCTCAAGGCCCTGCGCGACGCCGATGCGGCGCTGGCGCAGCGGCTCGACGGAATCGCCGCGCGGCTGGAGCGGCTGGAAGCCGCCCCGCCCGTGTCGGCGCCACCCGCGCCCGAGGCCCCGAAACCTGCCGAGCCGCTGCCCACTGAGGGCAGCCCGGCCGGCTTCAGCAAGATCGGCGAACTGAAGATCGACCGCAGGCTGACCTTCGACTGGTCCGCCTTCGACATCTACCTGCCCCAGTGGGGCGTCGGGCCGAAGTCGGTGGGCAGGCCCTCGCTTCTGGACTGGCAGGCGGACGGCTCGGTCATCGTCAATGCCGGCTTCGGCGAGCGCGACCCGGCCACCGGGCGCACCTGGCACACCGGCGCGATGCAGGGCCAGAACGGGATGCGGCACGCGCTTGGCCGCGTGGGCGCCGAGATCCACGTCACCCGGCCACATGCCGTCGCCGCCTTCTTCGGCCATGCCGACAACGCCAAGGAGATCGACTTCGAGCTGACCTTCCTTGACGGCAAGCCCGGCTGGTCGCCCGCGGTCCACATGCCCAAGGCGGGCGGCGGGCGGGTGTCGTCGTCCCGGCGGATCATGCGCCGGGCGCCGCTTGCGGACCGGGTCCAGCGGCTGGAATACGACCTGCGCCCGGATCGCTGCGACTTCTACTGCGACGGGGAAATCTTCGAGACGATCTACCCTGCCGACATGGCCGAGGGCGGCACCTGGGACACCACCACCGTGATGACGGTGTTCCTTTCGGTCGAGCATCACGAGGCTTGGGCGGGCTGGAGCGCGCAGGACTACGCCAGGGGCGCGCAGATGCGGGTCCATGCCGTGACGCCGAAGGCGGTCTGGATCGAGACCCCCGACAAGGCCCCCCTGCCCCGCCCGGTCGCCGGGGGCACGGCGGTCGATCCCGCGCCCCGCACGATCAACGGCGGGGCCTGGCTGTTCACGCAGAAGGAGGGATCGACCTCGGGCATCGCGACGGATGGCAGGACCGTCGTCATGGGCAAGACGGGGACGGGCGAGTCCAGCGCCCGGGCAACCTTTGCGGTGACGCCCGGCGTCCCGCACCGGGCCAGCTTCTCGGTGCAGGGCTACCTGTCCGTCACCGGGGCGGGCCAGGGCTGGGCCGGGTTGTCTTCGGGCAGCCATGTCCGCGACTTCGTCCCGTCAAAGGACAGCGAGACGATCACGATCTCGGCCAGCCGGGCCACGCTCAGCCAGATGACAGACCTGCGGATCGAGCCGGTCAGGGCCGCCTGATCCCACGCCCCCCGGGCATCCGGCTGACGATGCAAGACGTCCCCGCCCGGCCTGCCGGTGCGGGGACGTGGTCCTGTTCGGCGCTTGCGTCGGGCGGCAGGTTCCTGGGCGCGGGCTATCCTCGGAGGATGCGGGCGGACATGCCTGTCGGGAATCAGGCAAGTTGAAAGGCATCCGGCCATGGCACGAAGCCGGAAACCTTCAGCCAAGAAAAATCCGGTTTCAATGAATACCCGATATTTATAAAAACCAGATATTAAAAATTACCGGATTTTTTCTTAAACCCGGTCACTGCCTCAACCGGCTGTACCATCGCCTTGGCTGGCTTGGTAAAGCGCCCAGGCTTCCTCCAGCACCACGCCCTGCTGGACGCCGCGGCGGCGGGCCTCGGCCGCGATCGCTTCGGCGACATGGGGCAGCACCTTGGCATGGACCTGCCCCGTGCGCGGGCTGGGCTTGCGGCCGCGCCGCTTGACCGGATCGCGGTCGATGAAGCCCAGGTCCTCGCCGGCGCGGTCGGCACGCTCGACGGCGGCGGCGCTGCGGTCCTTTTCGCGCGACCTCAGCCGGCCCAGATCGACGCTGAAAGGCTTGCCCGTCATCACGCGCCCCCCTCGGCCAGCCGCGCATAAACCGCCTGCGCGAAGCTCTCGGCATTGCCGATGGCCGCAGTCATGTTGCCCTGCGCGGGCATCGTCCGCAGGTTGCCCCCGAACTCGAACAGGGCAGAGAATGCCGTCCGCTCCATCAGCGGCGGCTCGATCAGGTCGACGCCCTGTTCACGCAGCGAGGCCTCAATCCCGCTGTGCTGGCGCGAGCGCACCGCCCGCGTCATGGTGAAGACCACGGCATGGGGGATGCGGCGGTCCAGCGCCTCTTCTTCCTCCCGGATCAGTTGCAGGGCGCGCACGCCCACCGTCGCGTCCAGCGTGGTCGCCCGCATCGGGGTGATGACCAGGTCCGCCTGCGAGATCGCCCGGCTGACCAGCCGCGAGGCAACGCCTTCCAGATCGACGATGACGATCTGCCCGTCCAGGTCGTGGCGCTTGATGGTGCGGACGATCCCGGCCTCGTCGACATCGGACAGCACCGCGACCCGCGGCGGCAGCGGCCCGCGCCCGGCCCAGAGCGTCAGCGAACGGTTCGGGTCGCAGTCCAGCAGCGTGACGGCGGCGCCGGCATGGGCAAGCTCGGTCCCCAGAAGGACCGCGGCGGTGGATTTCCCGGCGCCGCCCTTGGGCGAGGCGATGACGACAGTGGGCATGAGGCTTATCCGATAATTTTCCTTACCGGATATATGAAGAAACCGGATATGCAATATCGCTTGGGGCAGGGCACGCCCGCCCTGTCCGGCAGGGGTATACCGTAGAAGGAGATTTACTTCGGACACCGTGGTGCGTCCGACTAGGATCGCTTTCAGTATTTTCGGACGCCAATGTGCGTGGGTCTGAACTCAAATCGTACAGGCTGGCTTTTTAATGGCCTCCTATGAGTATGCCCGTACTGTCTCCTGGGCACTGTTGCAAAGACTGGCTGTCCGGAACCGAAGGGTTGTGGACAGGTTCTGCAGGCACGTCCGTAATCTAGCCTGACCTTCTTCCGGGCGGGGGCAACGATCCGTACTCCCTTTATGGACGGAGCCGCCCATGTCGCGCACCTTCGCCTATGTCCGTGTGTCCACGGCGGGCCAAACGGCCGAGAACCAGATCCTCGAGATCGCGGCGGCGGGCTTTGCCGTCGAGCCGCAGCGGGTGGTCAGCGAGACGGTGTCGGGCTCGGAGGCGATCGCGCGACGTGCCGGCTTCTCCCGCCTCCTCAACCGCATGGAGCGTGGCGACGTGCTGGTGGTCACGCGGCTTGACCGGATGGGGCGTGACGCGATGGACGTCAGCGCCACGGTGGCGCGGCTCGCCGGCATGGGCGTGCGGGTGCACTGTCTGGCCTTGGGCGGGGTCGATCTGACCAGCTCGGCCGGCCGCATGACGATGGGGGTGATCAACGCGGTTGCGCAGTTCGAACGCGATCTCCTTGTCGAGCGCACCCAGTCGGGGCTCGCCCGGGCGCGGGCGCAGGGCAAGAGGCTGGGTCGGCCGCACGCGCTTGATCCAACGGCACGCGCAGCCGTTCTGGAGGGGCTTGCACGGGGCGAGAGCTTGTCTTCACTGGCCCGCCGGCACGGGACCAGCTGCCAGACGGTGATGCGCCTGCGCGACGCCGTGCAGGGCAAGGTCGGGGACGCGCGATGCATGGAGGTGGCACCCAGGGAGAACAGTGATGGCGGGTGACTTCAAATGGCGCCATTTCAGCGCAAGATCATCCTCTGGGCGGTACGCTGGTACTGCCGCTGCGGGATCAGTTGACGCGAACTGGAGGAGATGATGGCCGAGCGCGGCGTCACGGTCGATCACGCGACGATCTACCGCCGGGTGCAGGCCTGCGCCCCTGAGATCGAGCGCCGTCTGCGCTGGAACTGGAAGCGGCCCGGTCTGCGGCGGTCGTGGAAGGTGAACGAGACCTGCGTGAAGGCGAAGGGTCGCATCTCTACCGCGCCGTCACCGACGCCGGGCGGACCATCGACTTCTACCTTTCGCAGACGCGCAACGCGAAGACCGCCAACGCCACCCTCAAGGGCTTCGAGGTGATGCGGGCCCTCAAGAAGGGTCAGACGGCTCTATGGCAGTATCAGGACGGGGTCAGGGGCGAAGTCCGCCTCGTTGAGCGCGCCTTCGGCATCGGACCATCAGGGATCAGCAAGGCCATGCGGAAGTCCGAGGCGCAACTCACCAAGGCCGCTGCCTGAACCCGGCGATCAGGCTTCCGCTACCTCTTCCCAATCTTTGCAACAGTGTCCGCTTCAGCGCACCGTCGGCGTGAAGGCCCCTCGGCCATCGTCCGGCGGCTGAACATCGCCCGCTCATCGGTCTACAGGTTCCTGCCCGGGGCCGGACAGGAAGGGGAAAGATGATGCGGCAATCTGGCCATGGACAGCAGAGGGGTTTTCCCGCTCCATGGAACCGCGCCGGGGCCGCATGGTCCGGGCCCGCTGCGGCCATCCGGGGCAGCGGGTGCCCTTGGGTTGCCATGGTCCGCAGGCAGCCGGACAGTTGCACGGGGCCGGCGACCGGGGGCTGCGAGGTCCGGCGCGCGCCCCGAAAAGGACGAAACCGAGAAGGGAGATACTCGATGAACCGTGTCCGCACCGCCTACATGCCGCTCAACAGCTATCCCGAGGGGGCCTCGGCCGAGGCCGTGCAGGCCGCCGCCGGGCTGGCCGCGCCGCTGGGGGCGGGGCTGCATGTCACGACCTTCTCGGTGAAGATCCCGCCGATGAACGCGCGCCTGGGCAGCCGGATGCTGAACATCCCCGAGATGGCCCGCACCGCCGAGGAACAGAGCCGCGCCGAATGCCAGCGCCTTGCCGGCATCGTCCAGCAGATCGCCGCGTCGGGCGGCGCCGAGGTGAAGGAACGCCCCGCCGCGCCCGGCGAGGTTCTTGACGCCGCCGCCGACGAGGCGCGCTATTTCGACCTGTCCCTGCTGCCTTGGTCGGGCGAAAGCATGGCGCTGCAGGACCTGGCGCAGGCCGTCATCTTCGGGTCTGGCCGCCCCGCGGTCGTCGTGCCGCCGGCGGCCCGGGTGGAAAGGGTCGATCACATCGCGGTCGCCTGGGACGGCAGCCGGGCGGCCGCCCGCGCCCTGGGGGACGCGCTGGCGCTGGTCCCGCAGGGCTGCCGCATCACGGTCCTGACGGTCGAGGGCGAGAAGAAGCTTGAACGCCGGGGCCTGGCCGCGGCGCTGGCCTCCTCGCTGGAACGGCGCGGCTTTGCGGCGCAGGCGCGCGAGGTCACGCTGGGCAGGAAAGCGATCGGCGGGGCGCTGCAGGACGAGGCCCTGCAGGCGGGGGCCTCGCTGCTGGTCATGGGCGGCTTCGGCCATTCCCGCCTGCGCGACTTCATCCTGGGCGGCGCCACGCAGGGCATCTTCGTCGACCTTCGGGTTCCGGTGCTGATGTCTCATTGACGGCAGGGGGACGCTGACATCAAGGAGCAGGGGCGCGTCGCCTGCTCTGTCCCGCTCTGCGCCCTGTCGTGCCGCTGACGACCAAAAGGCAGAGTTGGCCTCACAGGCATTCCCGATGCGCGGCAAGGCGAACGGTTTGTCCTTCGCCTGTCGGCTGCATAGAACCGGACATGCGCGCGGCCACTTCGGTCGTGGGCACGATCAACTGACTCCTTTCTTCAGAGGTCCGCGTGAAGATCCTGCTTGCCAATGCCCATCCTTATCTTCCTCAAACAATGGGAGGGGCGCAATCCAGCATGCATGACCTTGCAGGCGAGTTCGCACGTCGCGGGCATGAGGTCAGCGTCTTGGGCGGGTTAACGAAACAGGGATGGGTCGGGCTGAAAAGTCGTGTTCAGCGAAAGCTTCAGCGGCGGAGATATTCACTCGATCATGGGTTGGGCTATCCCGTTTACCGCGCTTGGGATGCGGGAGAGGTTGTGGCCGATGTAGCGCGACACATGGGTGCCGATGTCGTCGTGCCGCAGTCTTGGCTTCCGATCCGGTTCGCACAGGCACTTCGTAGCGTAGACACCCGCGTCGTCATCTATCTGCGTAATGTCGAAGTTGAGGAACTGGGTGGTGACCCCCGCGATCTACAGGGCGTCTCCTATGTCGCTAATTCGCAGTTCACCGCGGCCCGCTGGAAAGAACTGCTGGGGATCGAGTCGGAAGTCGTCTATCCCCTGATCCGGCGCGAGAACTACGAGACCGAGACTACCCGCGATAATGTGACCTTCATCAATCCTTATCCTAAGAAAGGACTCGAAATTGCCTTGGGTGTTGCCGAACGATGCCCTGAAATTCCGTTTGTTTTTGTAGAATCTTGGAGGTTGCATCCCGAAAACATGAAACAGCTGAGGCTACGGCTCGCCCTGCTTCCCAATGTCACGCTAAAGCCACGTACCCGCGACATGAAATCTATCTATGGCAAGGCCAGAGTCGTACTCGCCCCCAGCCAGTGGGAGGAGGCTTTCGGCCGAATTGCGGTCGAGGCGCATTACAGTGGTATTCCGGTCGTGGCTTCTGCCCGTGGCGGGCTGCCCGAGGCGGTCGGACCCGGCGGCATCCTCATGGAACCGGTTGCGGGCGCGGATGCCTGGGCCAAGGCAGTCAGGAAGCTGTGGCACGATCAGGTGTTCTACGCCGAAAAGTCGAATGCGGCTCGGGATTACTCGATGCGCCCCGAGATGAACCGAACGGAACAGATCGATAAGCTGCTGGAAATCTTCTCCGGGGCAACCCGACTTGCTGCCGTGTCAGGGTAATAATCTCAAAAGGCATCGGATATTTGCAACGCTTGGTATCTGCATCAGAGGATCCCAACTGGGAACAGGAAGAACCCGAATGAACGTTGGTGTCGTCATCCCTTTCTATCAGCGTGAACCGGGCATCTTGCCACGCGCCCTGACCAGCATCCGCAGCCAGCGCCTGCCCCCGGACATCCAGGTCGAGGTGATCGTCGTGGACGATCATTCTCCAGTGCCTGCTGCCGAGGAAATGTCAGCCTTTGCCGATAGCGATCTCATCCGCTGGCATGTGATTTCGCAGCCGAATGCAGGCCCCGGCGCCGCCCGCAATACTGGCATCGATTGGCTGGAAAGCAAAGACATCCGTTATCTGGCGTTCTTGGATTCAGACGACGAATGGCGACCTGATCACCTGATCAATGCCCTGACTGCTCTGGAAGGAGGAGGGGATTTCTACTTCTCCGATCATAGCCGCACGGGCGACTGCGACAGCTATTTCAACGATGACAAGGACGTTCGTCCAACGATGCACGGCATCAAAGCAGCCCATGTGATGCTGGACGGGGGCGGGGCACGGATATTCGCGCCAAATGCGATCAACGATGCAATGCTGGAAAACTACCTCTCGCAGACCTCGACTGTCGTGCTGCGGCGTGCGGCCTTGGGCAATCTGCGCTTCGACCCAGAGCTACGCCACGCCGGCGAAGACTACATGTTATGGATCCAGTTGGCGCTGAACGGGGTACGCATCTGCATCTCGGACGAGATCGAGGTTGTTTGCGGGACGGGGATCAACATGTGTCATGGTTCCTATGACTGGGATTCCAAGGACGCCCTAACCCGCCTGTCCGGCGAGATCGTCTTTCACCAGAAGCTGAATAGGCTGTCGCTGGGTACGGCACGCTCAAAGGTGCGAAAAAAACTGCAGGAATGCCGCCGCATTTATGCCTATCTGCTGCTCAGGCAAATGGCAAAGCGCAACCTGCCGGCGCGAACCGGTCTGTCACAGGTGATGCGTCATGATCCGCTGCTGGCTGTACAAGCACCGCTGTTGATTGCCCGCTTTCTGTTGCAGGACCGTCGCCGACTAGCTTTATCTGACAGCCGATAGGACGCCTGTTTTCGGCCAGCCGAGATAGCCGACTTAAGGAATGAGCGTTGGTTCGGCCGAGAAGCCTTTTACCCAACCACAGCCTGCCTGCGGCGCAGCAGTTGCAGGCATTCCCGTAGCGTGGCGCGGCCCGGTGCGAACAGCGCCGCGAAGGCGATGACCATCAGGTAGGACAGAACCGTCCCCAGGACGAGGGCCGGTAAGGGGTCCTGCGGCAGATGGGGGCGCAGCGCCCAAAGGACGCCCACCGCCAGATGCGCGCCGACCACAAAAGGAAAGGCCACCCGCGTCACGTCCTTGGCCCCGACAGGCCCGCGCTTTCCGATGTAGAACCACAAAAAGGGCGTCCGCACATATTCGCTGACCGCATAGGCCAGCGCCACGCCAAAGGCCCCGTAGGGCAGGCCGATCACGAAGGCCACGATCGAGGTCAGGGCCACGAAGATGCCCCAGCGCATGAACTCGGTCGAGCGGCCCTGGCTGATGAACAGCCAACCCGAGGGATTGTTGAGCGGCTGCAGCAGCCCCGCAAAGCCAAGCGCCTGAAAGATGACGGCGCTGCCGACCCATTGCTGGCCCAGGGCAAAGGGCACCAGGATGTCGGCCAGGGCGACGGCCAGCGCCACGCCCGGCAGCGTCACCAGCAGAAGGATGGGGATGACCCGCAGGAAGGCGCTCCGGTAACGGTCAGGCTGGTCCGTCATCCGCGACAGCGCCGGCACCATGACCCTGGACAGCGGGTTGGTGACCTGCTGCAGCGGGAACAGCAGCAGCCTGTAGGCGCGGTCGTAAAGCCCCAACTCCTCGTTGCCGCGGTAGCGGCCGATCAGGATGTTGTCGAGGTTGCGGGAAAAGAAGTTGGCGAAGTTGAAGCCGGTGATCCCGGCGCCGAAATGGACAAGGCTTCCCGCCCCCGGCATCCAGCGCGGCAGGCCCGGCCGCCAGCGCGACAGCATCCACCCCCCCGCAAGGCCCACCAGCGCCGTTGCCATGCCGCCGGCATAAAGCGCCCAGAAGGTCGGATCGACCAGCGCCCAGATCACGGACACCGCCAGCCCCAGAACCGCGCTCAGGCCGTCGAGGATCGCGATGCGGCCGAATTCCATCCTGCGGTTGAGAAGGGCAAGATGCTGCCCGGTGCCGCCGACAAGGACAAGCTGCAGGCTCATCGCCGCGACCAGCACGCCGGCCCGCGGGTCGCCGTAGAACCGCGTGACAAGCGGCCATGCCAGCACCATCAGAGCCGCCAGAAGCATGCTGATGGCCAGGTTCAGCCAGAAAAGCGTGTTCACCTCGCCATGGGTGATGTTCTTCTTCTGGACCGTCGCCTGGGTCAGCCCAAGGTCCTGGAACAGCCCGATGAACGCCATCACGGGCGCGGCCATGGCGACGATGCCGAAATGCTCGGGCGTGAGCAGGCGCGACAGGACGATGACCGAGGCGAACTGGCAGGCGAGCCGGACGGCCTGCGAGCCGCCGGTCACCAGCGCCCCCCGTCCGACCGACCGGCCGAGCGATCCCGAGGGCGGATCAAAGACTGTGCTGTCGGCTGCCACGCGCCACCTTTCCGAAACGGTGCCCGCGTGCCCCGGCGTTTCCTGAACCGGGCGCGGGCCGATCACCTGACCGCGATGGCGGCCTTATCGCAAACGCGCGGGACAGGCGAGGGCGAAGGGTCGGGGCTTTCCCCGACCGCCCCCGGAAAGGTCGTCAACTCCTGCGGATGTGAACGGGGGCAGGGGCAGGAACACCCCTCGCGCCTGCATGATACGGAAAGCGGGCCGGGCTCAGCTTCTGGTCTGGCTCTTGGGCTGGGGGCGGACCAGGTTCTTCAGGGCAAGATAGGCCGCGTCCCCCATGAGGCCGCGGGCCACGCCCTTGAGCCGGCGGCCGGTCCCGTGCGCCCGCTGCTTCAGCCGGGTCGGCATGTTGCGCATCTGCTGGCGCATGGCGACCGGCGACAGGCTGTCGGGCATGCAGATCTGGTGGGTTTCGACACACAGGACCGGCTTTCCCGACAGCCGGGCGATGGTCCGGGCCTGCCGGTGCTCACTTTCGATGAACAGGGTCGCGTTCGAGTTCCGGTAGAACTCGGCCTTGAAGGTGCCATGCGCACCCAGACGCTGCCGCTCGGCCTTGGAGGGCAGGTCCAGCATGACGAGCTGCCCGTATTCGATCCCCTGGGCCTTCAGCCAGGCCTCGGTCTCGGGGCGGTATTTCTCAAGCCGGCTGGTAACCAGCCAGCCCAGCCGGCGCGAGGTCGCGTGCAGGGGCAGCGCCTCGGTCAGGAAGCGGCGATAGGCCTCGCCGTCGTCGTTCTGATCCTCGGTCGGGTCAAGGCACAGCACCCCGTCGATATCGACGCAGCTTTCCTCCAGCACGACATGGTGCATGAAGTTCCACTGGAAGATGCGGGGGCTTTTCACCCGCTCGAAGATGAAATCGGCCTCGGGGTAGCTTGCGTCGCTGCCGTAGACGGCGGCGAAGATGATCTCGGCCCCGGTCTTTTCCGCAATGCCCGCCGCCTCGACCCGCAGGCGCGCATCGCGCATTGCGTTGCCGCTGAAGATGCTGTCGTCGAGGATCAGGATGCGGCGCATGTCGGCAAGGCCGCGGTCCAGCCCCTTGTGGCGCTTGGTGGTGCCGGAGGTGTGAAGCCGTCCGTCGAGAAAGCTGTCGAGGTCGGCCAGCGGGATGTTCGTCACCAGGCTGAACAGGTTGGCGGCCAGAAGGCCACTGCGGGGGATGCCGACAACAAGGTCGATGTCCCGCGGCAACCCGTGCAGGTTGCGCAGGATCGCATCGTTCAGATCCGCCAGAGAGCGATAGTTCATGCCTTTTACCCGATCCTTCAGGTCAGCGCCGGGCCGTGGCGCGACCATGATGCCGACGATTTGCTTGCGGGATGTAAATGGCGGCAGACAGGTTGGCCACCAGCCCGTCCCGGGAAGAACTGTCTTTTCAAGTCATAAAGTCTTGATCTGTGGACGCTGCGTGTCACGGACCCCTGCCTGCGGTCAACTCCTGACCCGGCGTCCGGGTCCGGGCGCCCTTCCCGCTCGGCGATATGCCGCCCATCCTCATCCGCAGCTTGTCCGGGATTCCGCCGATCTTTGCAAGTCCATGATAAAAATAAACATTTGTGAAGTGAACTCGTGGGAACAGCCGCGTAGACCGGGCTTGCCAATGATGAAAGCCACAATGCGCCCGATGCCTGACCTTTCCGCCGAACCCTTCGGCACCGCGCTGCCCGCCAGGGTCATGCGTGGCGCCTGCAGGCCGCGGCTTCCCGGTCCGGCGAAGGGCACGGCCCGCATCCTGGCGCATCCCGCTTTGTTCAGCAGACGGGAATCGCCTTAAGGTTGTATTAACCCTGGTTTACTAAACCTCTTGTCGGCTGTGATCGACAGCGCGGCCGCCACGCCGGATCGCCGGACCGGGCGATGCCAAAGGCCGCGCGCCGTCTGCCGGCTTCGACAAGGGACAGCAAGGAGACAGATCGACCATGCCGCTGCCGAGAGTTTTCATTTCCACTGACCTCAGGCTTTCGTCCGAGGAAAAGGACGATGCCCAGTCGCTCATCCATGCCCTGCTCTACCAGGACAAGATGGACATCGTCGGCATCGCCGGGACCGCCTCCATCCACGGCCACCAGGACGGCCTGGTGCAGGACATCGACCGGATCATCGACGTCTATGGCCGCGACCATGCCAAGCTGGAAGCGCGCAGTTCCGCCTTCAAAACCGCCGACGAACTCAAGGCCGTAAGCTGGCAGGGCGCGACGAGCATCACCGGCGACAGGGGCCATTCCTCGCCCACAGATTCCTCGCGCGCGATCATCGCCGAGGCGAAGAAAGCCGCCGGTGCCGGCGAGAAGCTGAACGTCCTGACCTGGGGCGGCGAGACCGATCTGGCCCAGGCGCTGCATGACGATCCCTCGATCGCAAAGCATGTCCGGTTCTTCAACATCAACGCGCAGGACCCGAACGCCTACAACTACATCAAGAACAACTTCCGCGGCGAGCTGGACATGTGGGTGGACAACCTGACGTCCTTCCGGGGCATGTACCAGACCCCGTCCAGCTCAAGCATCATCAAGGGCTGGCATGACGAGAACGCCAAAGGCCACGGCGCCCTGGGCGATTTCTTCGCCGAGCTGTCGGGGGACATCTTCAACCAGGCCGGCGTCAAGATGGGCGACAGCCCCACCGTGCTGCGCTTTCTCAGCGGCGACCAGAACGATCCCACGAAGGAAAGCTGGGGCGGCGAGTTCATCAAGGTGTCGGACCGCTACTACACCGACAACCCCCACCCGGATCTCGACCTCGGCCGGCCCAACACGAACGGCGCCATGACGATCTACGAGGATCGCGAGGCCTGGCTGGGCGACTTCGCCCGGCGCCTCGACTGGCTCAAGGACGATGCCCCGGGGCGCGAGCCGGAACGGCCCACGGAACCGGCACGGCCGACCGAGCCGGCACGGCCGGCTGAACCGGAACCGCCGCAGCCCGCGCCGGCGCCTTCCGCCCCTTCCGGCAGCAACCTTCTTGTGAACGGCTCGTTCGAGACGGCCGAGGTGGGGTCGGACCAGTATGGCGCGTTCCAGTCGCTGCAGGGCTGGACGGCGCTGTCGGGCGGCCGCATCGAGGTCTGGAACAACCACAACGGCGTCCGGGCCACGGAGGGGACGGATTTCGTCGAGCTTGACTTCGAGGGCGCGCGCGACGGCTTCTTCCAGGATGTCGAGGCCGCTGCGGGCCAGTCCCACAGCCTCAGCTTCGACCTGCAGGCGCGGCCCGGGAAAGCCGCCTCGACCCAGGATGTCGAGGTGGTCTGGAACGACAAGGTTGTGGCGGTCGCCAAGCCGGGAACCGACTGGGGCAGCTTCACCGCCACCGTCACCGGCCAGTCGGGGACCGACCGGCTGACCATCCGCGAGGTTGCCTCGCAGGCTGGCGATGGCCATGGCGCGCTTCTGGACAACTTCCGGCTGGTCGCCAACGGCGCGGCGAACCGCCCGCCCCAGGAACAGGACAACCAGCGGGGCGAAGACAGCGTCACGGTCAAGGTCAACGGCGACGCCTTCAAGGGCGATCCGGCCTTCGCGCTCAGCGTGAACGGCAAGGCGGTTTCCGCCTCGACGGTGGTCACGGCCGACCGGGCGGCGGGCGAATGGGACAGCTTCGTCTTCCGCGGCGACTTCGGCCTCGACGGCTCGGACCGGGTGGCGATCACCTTCCTCAACGACCATTACGAAGGCTCGGCCGCGCGCGACCGCAACCTTTACGTGGACGAGGTGGTGCTGAACGGCGAGTCGAACGGCAAGGACCACAATTTCTACTGGAACGACACCGCCCACTGGGACTTCTGACAAAGGCCTGGCCCGTCCGCCTGCCGGGCGGGCCGGGGATGCCCGCGCAGCTTTCCCGTGGCGGCCGCCATCCCGGCCCTGAAAGGGACGGGGCGCCTCATGCCCGCAGCAGGGCAACCCGGACCAGACCGGCCGCCGTCCCCGCAGGGGGCTGGCGGCCGGTTCGATTCAGGCGTGGTTCAGGACAGCCGGCAAACGGGGACAGGCCACAGGAAGCGAAGGGCATCGAGCGGCACCCCCGTCCGCGTTCTGGCTGGAAAGCGGTCGGGCGCCCTGCGGTGCCCTGCAAGCTTCCGCAGGGTGCCCGACCGCGCCGCCGAGCCCTGCGCCGCGCCTCGGCGGGCAGGCAAGCGGGCGGCCCTGCCGGGGCGCCTTGCGGCTTAGATCGACAGCGGCGCGGCGGGGTCCAGAAGCGGCCAGGCGGCGTCCTTGGGCGAGATCACCGTGGCGGCCATAGGCCAGGCGATCCCCAGCAGGGGGTCGTCATGGCGCAGGCCACCCTCGGCCGCCGGGGCATAGGCAGCGGAAACGAGGTAGGACACCTCGACGTCATCCGTCAGCGTCTGGAAGCCATGGGCGAAGCCGGGCGGCACGTAAAGCTGGTGGCGGTTTTCGGCGGAAAGCTCGAAGCCCTGGTGGCGCAGGTAGCTGGGCGAATCCGCCCGCAGGTCCACGATCACGTCGAGGATCGCGCCGCGCAGGCAGCGGATCAGCTTGGCCTCGGTATGGGGGGCGCGCTGGAAATGCATCCCCCGGACCGTGCCCTTGCGGGCGGAGGCCGACATGTTCTGCTGGACATAGACCGAGGCCATGCCGGCCTCGGCGAATTCATCCTGCGAGAAGGTGCGGGCAAAGGCGCCGCGGTCGTCGCCCAGAAGCCGCAGCTCAATCAGGCGGGCGTCCTTCAGTTCGGTGTCGTGGAAGATCATGGGGAAACCCTCAGGCGGCGGAAGACAGGCCGGCAAAGCGCTGGCGCTGCTCGGCGTAAAGGCGGTCGACGAGCCGCCCCGGCGGCAGGGTCACGTCGTCGAAGGTCAGCGCCCGGTCCTTCGAGACGGGCCGCCGCAGCGTGGCGCCCAAGGCAAGGCCGAGGGGCAGCAGGTTCTCGCGGTCGATGACCTCCTGGCTCTCGGCCACGCCGTAAGCCTCGAAGCCGCCGAACTCGGCGATGCGGGCGCCGGGGGCAAGGTCGGTCTTGGCAACCGCGATCACGCCCACCACCGGCCCGGCCTGCGGCGCCAGCACCGCGTCCCCGAAGAGCGCGGCCCGGGCGACCGAGTTCGGCACCTCGAAATGGCACAGGTGATAGGGGGTCGAGAAGCAGTAGTAAGGCCCGGTCCCGAGCTTGTAGAGGTTCAGGAAATGCCGCTGGCGCGGATCATCATGGGTGCCCAGCACGAAGACGCCCGGCCCCGGCCGCGCGCCCACGACGTAATCGACAAGGCCCGCCGTGCCGCTGCCCGCAAGCCCGTCCAGCGTTTCGGCAAAGGCCGACACCGTGTCCTCCAGCGGCACCAGCGGCGCGGTCGGATCGCCGCCCGAGAAGTCGGGACCCAGCATCCCGCGCCGCGCCACCCGGAAGCCGGTGCCGTTGGCGACCACCGCCTGCTCATAGGAAATCTTGGTGCCATCGGCGAAGGAGGCCACCATGGCGGGCTTCTGGCCCCATTTCTCGGCGAAGCCCCGCTGCGTCTCGGGGTTGCGGTAAAGGTCGTGCAGCCCCTTGATGTTGCCGCACAGCACCGGGGTCACGCCGAGGCCCTTCACGAAGCGGTAAAGGTTCATCTGCACGCCCGGCTGGTCGCCGTCCGAGAAGCTGTAGATCAGCCCCGCGGCCTCGGCCCGCGCCTTGAGGATCGGGCCGATGGTGCCGTCAAGCTCGGCATTCATCTGGACGACGTGCTTGCCCGCCTCGATGGCGGCCAGCACCACGCCCGCGGCATAGTCGACCGAGCCGGTGACCTCGACCACCACGTCGACGCCGTCCGACTGGACCAGCGAGATCGCGTCCTCGGTGGCGACCGGCCGCCCGGCGGCAATGGCGGCCCCGATGGCGGCCGGGCCGTCGCAGATGGCGGGCTCGACCCCGAGATCCTCAAGCGCGCGGCGGGCGGGGTCCAGATGGCGGTTGGCGACGCCCGCCACCCGCATCCCCGGCACGGCGGTCACGATCTGGCGGACGATGGCCGCGCCCTGGAAGCCCGCGCCCACCACGGCCACGCGGATCGGTCTGCCCTCGGCTTCCCGGCGGGCCAGCGCGCTGTCGACAAGGATCATGCTTTCAGCTCCAGACCTTCCAGGGCGCGCCGCGGCGCCACTGTTCTTCCAGGATGTGGCGGTCGCGCAAGGAATCCATGCTCTGCCAGTAGCCCTCGTGGACGAAGCTCGCGAGCTTGCCGCGCTCGATCAGCCGATGCATCGGCTCTTCCTCCAGCACGGTGGCGTCGTCGTCGATCAGGTCCAGCATCTCGGGCTCGCAGACAAAGAAGCCGCCGTTGATCAGCCCGCCGTCATGCTTGCCCTTTTCGCGGAAGCCCTCGACCTGGGTGTTGTCCTCGCTCAGCCGCAGGGCGCCGTAGCGGCCCGGCTGGACCACCGCCGTCATCGTGCACCAGGCGCCCGAGGCGCGATGCGCGGCGATCAGCTCGGGCAGGTCCACGTTGCTGAGACCGTCGCCATAGGTCAGGCAGAAGGTGCCATCGCCCAGCAGGTGCCGCGCCCGGCGCACCCGCCCGCCAGTCATGGACTCTCCGCCGGTGTCCAGCACGGTCACCCGCCAGTCCTCGGCCACCTCGCGCGCCCATTCGATGCTCCCGGTCCGAAGGTCGATGGTGAAATCGCATTCATTGGCACGGTAATTCAGGAAATAGTCGCGGATGAACTCGACCTTGTAGCCGCCCAGCACCACGAAGTCGCGCAACCCGTAATGGGCGTAGAACTTCATGATGTGCCACATGATCGGGCGGCCGCCGATCTCGACCATGGGCTTAGGCCGGACCGAGGTTTCCTCGCTGAGACGGGTGCCGAAGCCGCCGGCGAGCAGGGCGACCTTCATGCCGCGGCCCTCCGCAGCCCGTCGGTCCAGACCAGCCGGTCGGTCAGCCGCCCCGCCGCCATGTGGTCCTGCAGCACCCGCAGCCGGATCATGGGCGAGTTGCGGAAGTCGGGATCGGCAAAGCCCATGCCGCGCAGCCCCTCGACCAGACCGGCGATCGACTGGTCCAGCGTGACCTGCGGCTGGTGGCGGGGGGCGAGCGAAGCGTAAAGGCCGAAGTCCACCTGATAGGACCGGCTGTCGGCCGGAGCCTCGGTGTTGATCGAGACCTGCGTGCCGGGCAGGGAGCGGGCCACGGCCTGCGCCAGATCGCGGACCTGGTAGTTGGCGGAGTCAGTCCCCGCGTTGACCACCAGATGCGGGCCGCCCGCATCCTCGGGGCGCTGCGCGGCCCAGGCGATGGCACGGGCCATGTCGGCGGTGTCGATCAAGGGCCGCCAGGGCGAGCCGTCGCTGAGGACCGTGATGACGCCGGTGGACAGCGCGCAGGCCACGAAGTCGTTCAGCACAAGGTCCAGCCGCAGCCGCGGGGACATCCCGCAGGCGGTGGCAAACCGCAGGCAGGTCGTGACCATGGGGCCGTCGAGGGCCGCCAAGGCCTCCTCGGTCCCGACCTTCGAGCGGGCATAGGCGGTGACCGGGTTCAGCGCGTCCTGCTCGCGCCGGGGGCGGGCGTCGGCCACGCCGTAGACGCTGCAGCTTGAGGCAAAGACGAAATGGCCGACCCCGGCCGCGGCCGCGGCACGCGCCAGGGCCACCGAGGCCTCCTGGTTGATGTCGCGGGTCACGGCGGCGAAGCGGTCGCCCATGGGGTCGTTCGAGACGGCGGCAAGGTGGATCACCACGTCGATGCCCTGCAGCAGGGCCGGGTCGAGGCTGCGCACGTCGCCGAAGCTCTGCCGGTCGATCCGCCATTCGGGCAGGATTTCGGCGCCGGTCAGGCAATGCGCGAAAAAGGCGCTGTCATAGCCATGGATCCAGGCGTCGGGGTATTCCTCCCGAAGCTGGCGCAGGACGGCCGGGCCGACATAGCCCAGGTTGCCCGTCACGAGTATCCGCAAGCCCATTCCATCTCCTTGGCTGCTTGTCATCTCCGGCGGAAGGCTCGGGGGCCGGACCCCCCGTCAGGCCCCGTGCGGCGGGGCCGCCGCCGGTTCCGCCAGAACCCGCGTGTCCGGCGCTTCGGCGCGCGGCAGCGGCTGGACATCCGGGTTGAAGGTGAAGCCCCTGACGATGCCCTCGGCTACCATCAGCGCCTTGCGGGGCTCGCCCCGCAGCAGCAGGCCCAGGGCAAGCCGGCACTTGAGGCGGGCATAGTTGAGCGCCTTCCTGCGCCCCGCATAGCGGCGTTCCACATAGATCGAGTTGCGGACATGGAAGCGGTGCCAGCCGATCCGGGTGGCGTTCTGTTCGGTGCGGATGTCGGGCGTGCCGGGCACCGCGCGGACATGCTCGACCCGGCTGCGGCTGACCAGATAGCCGGGGGTGTCGCGGGTGACGCGGCGGGTGTATTCGGTGTCCTCGCCCCAGATGAACATGGCCGCGATCGGCAGGCCGTGGCGTTCCAGCGTTTCGCGCCGGAACAGGGCCGATACGAAGGTCGACCGGGTCACCGGCATCAGCCCGTGCTCCAGCAGGTGCGGCCAGTTCTCGTAGGCCAGCGCATTCGTCCGCCGGTCCACCTCGGGGACATTGGTCAGGACCCCGTTCGGGTCATGGGCACAGGAGACCACGAAGGGCGCGGCGATGCCCTGCCCGTCCAGCAGGTCCAAGGCGCGCAGCAGCTCGGACAGAGCGTCGGGCGCGGGGATCACGTCGTCGTCCATGACCCAGACGAAATCCGCCCCCGAGACATGGCCGAGCCGCATGGCCTCGTGAAAGCCGCCGGCCGCGCCGACATTCTCGGGCAGCCTGCGGACCGCCAGCCTGTCGGAGGCGAAGCCCCCCAGAACCTCGGCGGTGTCGTCGGTGCTGGCATTGTCGACCACGATGATCCGGTCGACCGGCCGGGACTGCGCCAGAAGCGCCTGGAGGCACTGCTGCACGAGGTCGCGCCGATTGTAGGTCAGAACCACCGCCGTCACGCTCAGCATGCCAAATCCCGCAAACATCCGGCCACAACATCCAGCCTGAACGGCCGCCGCCGGCACCATGCCACCGGGGAGAAAGCCGCTCAAGCCCATCTTTGTTGTCCGTTCACCGTCCGGGCCTTCGCGTCAAGCCCTTCGCGGGAAATTCCGCCGCCTGTGCGCCTTGCAGCACCCGGTTCGCTCAGGAGGTCCGGCGGAGCGCCGCGCCTTGCCTGCGCCCGACGATCCAGCGCCGGATGGCGGCATCGACCGGGGCGGCCGCCCAGGCGATGGCGATGATGGCCCCCAGATAGACCACGGCGCCGGCGCGTTCCCCGAAACCCGCCCGTTCCGCCAGGGCCAGCAGCCCCCCCCTCAGCGGCTCGTGCAGGACGTAAAGCGGGAACGAGATCGCCCCCAGGGTCAGGAAGAAGGGGCGCGCCGCCGGCGAGGGCGAGGCCCGGGTGCCGGCGGCCACCAGGAGGGGCGCGATCACGGCCACGAAGGCCAGGTCGTAAAGCCCGGTCCAGGGGGCGGGCACCGTGGGCAGGCACAGCGCGAACAGGATCGCCAAGAGCGGCCAGGGGCCCAAGGCCCCGAGGGCAGGAGGGATATGCGCCCGCCCCCGGCAGAGCAGCACCCCCAGCGGGAAGGAAAAGCACAGCCGCGCCAGGCCGGCATCAAGGCTGGTCCAGCGGACGCCGCCGTCGATGGTGCCGGCGGTCACCGCATTGAAGCACAGCACCGCCCCGGCACCGCCGACCATGGCGATCAGGACGCGCGTCGACAGCCAGCGGTGCGCCAGACCGAAGGCCAGGCTGGCCAGCACCTCCAGAAACAGCGACCAGGCCGGGGGGTTCAGCGGGAACAGGTGCGGCGGCTCCTGCATGGAGGGCCAGGGGATGAACAGGGCCCCCAGCACCAGCGCCAGAACCACCGCGTCGGGCGGCAGGCGGTAGTCGCCGGCCAGCGCCCCCGGCAGCACCAGCAGCGCCGCGATCCCCAGCCCGGCCCAGTGCAGCGGGGTCAGCCGGACCATCCTGAGCCAAAGGAACCGCCCCACGGGCAGGCCGTCCCTGAGCTTGCCGTCATACGCGTGGGCCACGACGAAGCCGCTGAGGACGAAGAAGAAATCCACCGCCAGATAGGCGCTGCGCGCCAGCCCCGGCCACAAAAGGAAACTGCTGGTGTGCAGCAGCAGCACGGCGAGCGCGGCCACCCCGCGCAGCGCGTCCAGCGTCTCGTAGTAGCGCGCGGCAGGGCGCGGGGGCGGGACATCGCGGAGCGGCTCCGGTGCCACAAGGCTGTGCGCCCCGGCCTTTGCGCCCTTGCTGTCGAAGTTGATCGTCATGTCGCCACCTTGAAGATCAAGGTTCACGCCGGGTCATGCTGCAGGCGCCGAGGCTTCCGGTTCCAGAGCCATCCAGTGAAATCACGGGAGGTCCGTCAGCCTGCTGACCGATTGTTCGAGCTTGCGGCGGAACTGATCGTTGCAAGTTGTCCGGCGGATCGGCGGCCGGAAGAGCCACCCGGAATTTCACCGGGTCCTGACGGATGAATCATGGTTAACGCGCACCCGGCCAGGTAGCAACCCCGGCACTCCGCCCCGGTCTGCCCGGCGCGGTCCCCTGTCCCACCCGAAGGCGGCATCGGCATCGGCCGCGGCGACAGTGCCGGGAAGACGCCGGGCGGGCGGTGAAACCGGTGGTTCGGCATGGGGTTGCGCGAATGGCGGCCGGTATGCGCAGCCCAGCCGGTCCGTCGGCAAACAAGGATCACACGGATGCCGCCGCGTTGCCCGCTTCCTTCCGTGGTAATCTTCCCGTGAACGGCAGGCTCAAGCCGGCTGCGGCGGTTCGGGCCGAGCTTCTGGGGGCAACCGGGGCGAGGGCAGCAGGCAGCGCCGTGGCCGGTGCCCCATCCGGCGCCGGGCACCGCCCCGGATCACCCGGACCCGGCCGCCGGCAGGCTGGACTTTCGTCCCGACGCTTGCCACGGAAAGACCCATGAGCGCCGACATCCCTGCCTCCGTTTCCGTTGTCATCACCGCCCGCGACGCCGCCGCGACCATCGCCGACGCGGTGCGCACGGCCCTGGACGAGCCGGAAACCGCCGAGGTGATCGTGGTCGACGACGCCTCGCGCGACGCCACAGCCGAGGTCGCCCGCGCGGCCGCCCAGGGGGACGGGCGGCTGCGGGTGATCCGCTGCGAGGTGAACATCGGCCCCGCCGCCGCCCGCAACCGGGCGCTGGCGGTGGCAACGGGCGAGTTCGTGGCGGTGCTGGACGCCGACGACTTCATCCTGCCCGGCCGCTTCGCCCGGCTGCTGGCGGTGCCGGGCTGGGACATGGTGGCCGACAACATCCTGTTCGTGGCCGAAAGCGCATCCCCCGCCGACCTGCCGCCGCTGCCCGCCATCGCGCCGGCGCTGATCGACATCGACCTTGCGGGCTTCGTGCGCGCCAACCGTTCGGGCCGCGGCGCGAACCGGCATGAATGGGGCTTCCTCAAGCCGATCATGCGACGCGATTTCCTCCAGGCGCAGGGGCTGCGCTACGACGAGACGCTGCGGCTCGGCGAGGACTACGACCTTTACGTGCGGATGCTTCAGAAGGGCGCACGCTTCCGCGTCAGCACCGAGACCGGCTATGCCGCCCGCTGGCGGGCACAGTCGCTGAGCTCGCGCCACCGCACGGCCGATCTGGCGGCCCTGCTGACGGCCGTCCGCGCGCATCTGGCGGCACCCGGCCTCGACAGGGCAGCGCGCGAGGCGCTGCGGGCGCACCTGGCCGAACAGCGCCGGCGGTTCCTGCTGCGCGACTTCCTCGACCGCCGCGCCAAGGCGGGCCGGGCAGGGGCGGTGCTGTCCGCCCTGCGCCGCCCCGCCACTCTGGTCCCGATCGCGCGCGGCATCCTCGCGGACAAGCTGGCGGCCCGGCGTCCCGCCACCCCGGCGCGGATCGGGCGGCTGCTGATCGAGGGCTGAACCTTCCTCCAGGCCGGAAGGCCATGGACAGGCGCTGCCGGAAGCCCCGCAGGGAACCGTGGCATGCCCCCCGATCAGGCTGCCCGTCGGCGAAGGGCGGGACCATGCAAGAGGCGCCTTCACGCATCTCCGCCAGCCCTGCTTCCCGTCCCGGCACCGCCGGCCCCACTTCCAATTCCCCAGCCATCTTCGTGCTTGACGCGACTTATCCACAGGGGGCCCTGTGT
>NZ_CP067231.1 GCF_016617715.1 Paracoccus sp. MC1862
TGCGATCGCTAGGCAGATCGCGCCTGCGGGAGGGCTTAACCCCGCCTCCCGCGCTGGTCACAGGCTTCCGCCGTAAGCAATTTACCAGCAAAGATTTTTTGAGTTCGGCCGTGTCAAAAAGCTTTACTTGGTTCGTGCTGTCGTGAGACCACAAAAAGAACCAGCAAAGACTGGCCTCTCGGGAGATGCCGACGATGAACCCTCAGAAGTATGCAGCCGAGTTGATTGGTACCTTCTGGCTCACCTTCGGGGGCTGTGGCTCGGCGGTGCTGGCTGCGGCCTTTCCTGAGGTGGGCATCGGCCTTCTGGGCGTGTCGCTAGCCTTTGGCTTGACGGTGCTTACCATGGCCTATGCCATTGGCCATGTCTCCGGCTGCCACCTCAACCCGGCCGTGACGGTGGGCCTCGCGGCCGGTGGACGCTTCCCGCCCTCGCAAATCCTGCCCTACATCGTGGCGCAAGTCCTGGGCGCGATCTTGGGCGCGCTGGTGCTTTACATTATCGCCAACGGCGCTCCCGGCTTCGATGCGGCAGCCTCAGGCTTCGCGTCCAATGGCTATGGCGAGCACAGTCCTGGCGGCTACTCGCTGGGCTCGGCCTTCGTGACCGAGGTCGTGCTGACGGCCGGGTTCCTGTTCATTATCATGGGGGCCACCCATGGACGGGCGCCGGTGGGCTTCGCCCCCATCGCCATTGGGCTGGGGCTCACGCTTATCCACCTTATCTCCATTCCTGTGACCAACACCTCGGTGAATCCAGCGCGGTCCACAGGACCCGCGCTCTTCCAAGGCGGCTGGGCCATCGGCCAGCTTTGGCTCTTCTGGGTGGCGCCGCTGATTGGGGGCGCGCTGGGTGGTGTGCTCTATCGCTGGGTGAGCCCGCAGCCCGAGGAGCCGGTGATGGGTGGGGTCCGCAGCCCAGGTTGACGCGCTCGAGCCCCTTCTGGCCTTTGCAAAGCAGGACCCTGCTGACACGCCTTATGCAGCGGCCTCGGTGGAGAGGCCGCCGAAGCCAGCAGGCAAAACCTGAGCATCTCTGTTGGCACGAACTGCCGGATGTTCACACACCACTATGCGCCCTCCGCCCACAACCTTACCGCGAGTATCTGCCCCCCTTCCGCCGCTTCCCATAACACCCGTTATCGGGGGGAGGACGCCCGGAGGTTGAGCCGGGGGGCGCTCAGGACCGGCGCCAAGGCCACCAGCGGCGGGGCGGAGAGGAGGGGTCGATCTGCACTTGGGAAGCATCGCGGCGGGCCAGCTCCTGGGCCTGCGCCTTCCAGTCGTCGCGGTCGCGCTCCAAGTCCGCGATCCGCTGATCCTTGCCCTTCAGCTCCGCCTCCAGCACGGCGATGCGGATCAGGTTTTCCTCGGGAAGTGGCACCTGCTGACTGTCAACGGTGACAGCCTTGACAGTGGCAATGTCAGAGCGGTCTGACAGCCATTTTGACAGGTCCGCAGGGTCGATCTGCCAGCGGTTCCGGTTGTCCCGTCTGGCAACTAGATGCCTATCTTTTATGGCGTTCATGATGGTGCCGCGCGAAACCTCGGCGCGGCTTGCCGCCTGTTGAGGTGTCAACATTGGCAGTGACATGTCAGTGACAATATTAGTCAGATTGTCACTTCTCGCTGTCAGACTTGCCACCTTCGATCACGTCCAGCCGATAACGCTCGACGGCCTGCGCGTGGGTGTTGACGTTGCCCCGGAAGGCGCCCTCCGGCGTGACGGTAATGATCTTGGTTCGGCCGCGCTTTACCCGGCGGATGGCGCCAACCTGTTCTAGCAGGTCCAAGGCACGGGCCATCTGCGCCTTATCGGTGCGGGTGATCTCGCAAAGGTCAGCGGCGGTCTTGCTGCACTCATAGGACTGCCAGGACAGGTGACGGCAGATCGACCAAAGGATCATGCCGGCCTCTTTGGCCTTGGTGGGCGTTGGCGCCGCTTCAAACAGGCGTTCGGTTACGGCGTCCTGATACTGGAAAGCGATGCTCACGTTGCCTCCGAAGAAGTCGAACTCGATCTGGTTGCTGGCGGACAGCTCTTTCAAGGTCGTGGCGGCTTGGCGGGCCTTCAGGGCCCGCTCCGGGCTGCTTTCCTGAAGGGCCTGCTGATCGGCCAGCAGGGCGGCTTGGTCGTAGGCGCCACGGCGGCGCAGGGCGCGGTCGGTCAGGTCGGTTGGCGGGTTCGGGTTGGGGCGCTGACGGGGCAGCGCAGCGCCGACCAGCACGGCGATCGACTGCACCGGGGCGCCATTACGGCGCTGCGCTGCCTGGGTGGCCTTGGCAAGCTCGATGTCCTCCTGCGACACGCCCGACCGGCGCAGCTCATGGATGGTCGCTCTGGGCATCTCGCGCTCCAATAGTTGTCACAGTGACAACTAAAGTTGTTGTAGTGACAACTGTCAATCGGCTTCGCAGCCAGCGTGGCAAGGCCGAAACCGGCAAAACGCTCCAGCGTATCCATGTATCCTAAGAACATAAGAGGCGCGGTCCCTCTCCCCATTTGCCCTGCCGGTCCAAGTGGCACGGCCGCAGGCTGGGGAACAGGAAGGATCGGGGTGGGACCGGGGTCTGATAACAGGGACCGGCGCGCCCTGTCCGGGTGGCGTGTAAACATTCGACAGTTCCTGCCACTTCTACCCCTCTCCTTTTTCTGACCGGCCTTCACGTCCCCTCGCTCTGGCAAGCTTCCTTGAGGTGCAGGACGCTTTGACACCTTCCGTTGTCAGCCCCTAACTTGATAACTATAGTTTGCAGATGATCGAACTGATCCGAAGCGCCACCTTCGACCGCTGGCTGTCCGGCCTGCGCGACCGTCGTGCCGTTGCCCGCATTGTCGCGCGCCTGGACCGGCTGGCGATGGGGCATCCCGGCGATGCCGAGCCGATCGGCCAAGGCCTCTCCGAGCTTCGGATCAACTACGGGCCGGGCTACCGTGTGTATTACCTCCAGCGCGGTCCCGTTCTCGTCATCCTGCTCTGCGGCGGCGACAAGTCCTCGCAGAGCAGGGACATCCAGCAGGCCAAGGCACTGGCCGCAGAATGGAAGGATTGAGCGATGTCTGAGGAAACCTTCGCCCGCTACGACACGGCCGACTACCTCCAGACCGAGGCGGACATTGCCGCCTATCTCGAAGCCGTCATGGAGGAAGGTGGCGACGATCCGGCCTATCTCGCCCGCGCCCTCGGGACCGTGGCCCGCGCCCGGAACATGAGCGCCCTGGCCCGTGAGGTCGGCATGAGCCGGGTGGGGCTCAGCAAGGCGCTGTCCGGCGAGGGCAACCCCACGCTGTCCACCGTGATGAAGGTCGCAAAGGCGCTCGGGCTGAAGGTCTCGATCCAGCCTGCGGCCTGACGCAGCTTGGTCCTGTCAGGAGCTGGTTCCTGCCCTTCTCCAGAGGGCTCTCCGGGGTCGTGTAAACATTCCGCATTTCCTGCCAGTGTTCACCCTTCCAATCGGCCCCTTGGTTCCGGCTCGGCTCTCCTGCGCCTCAGGGCGCTTGCCCGGCCGCCCCTTGGTTCCTCGCAGGACGCCCCTGAGAGCCACGGAGAGGGCCGCTGAGTGGCATTGCCCGAGTTTTGGGTAAGGGGCCTAAAAAGGGGCAGGAGAGCGGCGCTGAGCCATCCTGCCCGTCAGGAGGTCCGTCTGGTCGGGTTCTTTTGCCGCGCGCGGCCGGGTCGCCTACATTGGGTCACAGGAGGCGCCCCGCCATGGTTCTGCAAACCCCTTCCCAGGCCCTGCGACACGGGCGCAGCCTGATCCGCGAACTTGCGGCCCGGCATCACACCGCCAATCCCCGTGTGTTCGGCTCCGTTGTGACTGGGCAGGATCGTGAAGGAAGCGATCTGGACGTGCTGGTCGAGCCGCTGCCCGAAACCACGCTCTTCGACCTGGGCGGCCTGCAGGACGCGCTGGAGGAGGCCCTTGGGGTGCGCGTCGATGTGAAGACCCCGATGGATCTTCCTCCCCACATCCGGGCTGACGTGCTGCGGCAGGCGGTCCCGGTTTGAGAGCGCCGGACCGGTTGGCCGAATAGCGAGACAGGAAGGCCGGAGGGAGGAAGCAGGGCGCAATCCCGCTTTCTGGTTTTGCCCGAAAAGCATCATAAGTATGAGGAAGTATGATTCTCGTAAGGAGCGACCCTATGCCCGCCGTTGAGCGAATGACCATCACCATGCCGACCGAACTGGCCGAGACGCTGCGCCAGACCGTGGCGGGCGGCGAGTATGCCTCGACCAGCGAGGTCGTGCGCGAGGCCCTGCGCGACTGGACGCGCCGCCGCGATGCAGAGCGCCAGGACCTCGAAGCCTTGCGCGCGGCGATCAGGGCCGGCCTGGACAGCGGCCCCAGCCTTCCGGCCGACCAGGTGTTTGCCGAGCTGCGGGCCCGCTACGCCGCCAAGTCCTGACATGGCGCGCCTAGTCATTCTGCCTGCGGCCCGGATGGATCTCATCGAGATCGGGGACTTCATCGCGCTGGACAACCCGGAGCGGGCCGCATCCTTCGTGGCTGAGATCGAGTCCCGGATGATCGAGGTTGCAGAGCGGCCCGGCAGCTTCCCCGTGCGGGACGAGCTGCACAAAGGCCTGCGGTCCGCCCGGCATGGCCGGTATCTGATCTTCTTTGTCGAGGCCGGGGACGAGGTTCGGATCGTGCGGGTGCTGCACGGCGCGCGGGACCTGCCCTCTCTTCTGGGGTGAAGGTTTTGGTCCTCTGAGGGGCGCGAACCCGACGAACGACAAAGAGAAGTGCGCACTTATGCAAACCTGCGGTTTGCGTGCGGTCCTGTAGACAAAGCGGGCCGCGCCCTTTTGGCGGCATGAGGTCAGCCCTGCACCCCGGCAGAGGCCCTGCAACCGCCGGGAGAGAGGCCGTCGAGCGGCATCCTAGCCGC